>CAZHFI010000063.1:0-4814 GCA_964531845.1 uncultured Nitrososphaeraceae archaeon | reverse complement strand
CAAAAGCAATTAAACAATGAAACCAGTGCTAAAGATTTTGCTCCAGGTCAACAGGCTCAAAGTCAACAAAAGCAATTAAACAATGAAACCAGTGCTAAAGATTTTGCTCCAGGTCAACAGGACAAGTGAGCTACAAACATAATTTAAGTGGATTTTCAGGCTAGAAAAGAAATATTTGTCTAAAAGCATCTATATTTTTACATGAGTCAAAATATTATAAAAAGTTGCTCTATACATGTTTATTTATTTAGTTATGACTTTAGATCTATTCATGTAAATTATTAGATGTACTATCCTATCCCATGTGTCACACTTCTCCTACCATCATACACCTGTCTGGGAGCAATGTAGTTTAATGACATGTGTACTCTTTTGTTATTGTAGTATTTAATGAATTGTTCATGTTTTCTGAACCTTGGTCTTTCAACATCATATGTGTGATACCATCGCTCTATCTTACCTAACGTTGTTGGTTTACCTATAGCACACATAACTGTACAATATCATTTTGGATACAAAATACATCAAATCAGATTTATAATATCTGTTGTAGAACTGACGTCCGTGGTCTGTCAGTATCTGTAACAGTCTTCCATGCTTTCTGATAATATCTTTTAGTAATCCTAAGTTATTACTCGCTGTACCATGTTCAAACAATGCAGATGAGAGGATGTATCTGCTATGGTCATCTCAATAAGTATGGATACCATTCATCCATCTCTTTCCTGCAACTTTTATGTCGATCTGCCACCGTTCATTTGGATTTTTACGCTCAAATCCACTGTATTTCTGTCTGATTCGCGGTTTTGATAACGGTTTATTCAATCCATTTCTGCATAGTATTTGATAGGCATTTATTTATCCAATCCTTATCTTTTACTGATTCTGAAGAATCTCCTTTATCTTAGAAGGACAGACCTGTGTTGTTGTCTGATTAACAATATTTTTTGTTCTGCTTTTTGGTATATTTTGTGTATTCTATATGATATTGTGGACCTTGTAGATAGTTCGTCAAATCCTTCTTTTAGATATCTATACCACTATCTGTGGAAACTTATTTGAGGAATGTTAACTGACTTGCAGATATAGTTTATTTCCTCCTTCCGTCATCCATTCGATTTGCGTATGATATATACATCAGCGTTTTACCTTTACAGAATCTTTCTAATCTTTATCGGTGGTACTCCTACCATCGGTAAAAGAATTTCATTTATTATGAAATATTACAGTAATCGCATAGATGGATAGTTTTAAATTTTGTCATAGTTGTTGAAAAAGATGATTATCTTAAATTAAATTTTTATTACCTTATTAATTGACATACTTTATTGCCCATTTCAATTTTAAGGGAAGCAGATATTCATTTACCATTAACGTTTTTCACTATACTCTGTGGAAGTCTCACTTTTCTTTGTTTTGAAAGTGTTTTTGCACATAATTTTTCCTTTGATGATAATGTTAATTTTCTAACATCTGTAGATAAAATAAGAACCGAGTCAAATCTTGCTGCAGATGATGCAGGCAATAAAGACGACCTAATTTTGGCCCAGTTTCATGCTAATAATGCCCTTGTGTATTTTGATTCTGTTACCAAAAAAGAATTGTTAGAAAAAAATACACAGATTGCCAATGAATTAGATGACCAGTTAAATAATTTAATGACCGAAGTTAAATCCCAAAAGAGCAAAACTCAGGTTATTGAAACGGTAGAAAATATTGAGGATATATTAGATGAAGCAATATCTACTAGAATAGATAAAGAACAGATTAATAATTCCACAATTCAAGCATTAGTATTTGCAAATATGATTAATACTGCTCTTAAAAATTATGGAGATGCATTTGATATTGGAATAGATTTAACAAATATGTCAAATTTGAAAGATAACACAATAATTGCTGACTTGTATAATAGACCAAGTGACTATAAGGAGCAAAACAATAAGGTTTTAAACTTTGATAAATATGAAAGTGCACTAGGGTTTTATGATGTTGCGTTAAAACGATTTTTTAATGAAATCACATTATCATTACAAACAGAAGAGAACTTTACTGAAAAACAGAGTTATCTTACAGAACTTGAAAATGGATTGATAGACTTAAAGGAATCTATGGAAAAGAAAGCAAATGCTATGAAAGTTATGGAAATTGTTCATACTCAGATACATCCTAATCTTCAGACTCTATTTAACTTGAAGCTAAATTAAGGTCTCATATTAAAAGACAATATGAATTAGAGAAAGCAAAAATCGATGGTTTTTTATCACGATTGTACTAAATTTAAACATGAAAATTTAGTTTGAATATTTATCTATAATATTTGGCCAACATTAATTGATAAGGATGAAAATAACGTAGTGGAGTATTCAATTTTGTGTGCAATCTCTTAACGGTCTCAAAGATTCACCAAGCTAAATACCTTCATAACAGGTGAATTTTATTTATGCTCTTTGGATAGGTTAACTATCATAATAGTAAGCCAGACATTTTTTTATTGACGGTATTTTCATACACTTTGGATTTTTCTTTTCATACGGACAATCATTTGATCAGAATTAACAAGTTCGTCTATTGTACAATTTCTTGAAAGAACATAATAAAATTCTAAATAGAAAATTTCATAGAAATTCTTTTAATCTTTACTTTAAATTCAGGTAATCATTAAAAATCTATATTCTAATTTATTTACGTTATTATTATTTCAAAATAATACTTACCGAAAAAAGTACAGATAATCTTAAATTTAGTATTTTTAACTTTTCGATATACTGATGAAAATAATCTGGTCTGTATTGATAGTTATTGTCATGTCTATTATATTTTTTACAAATAATGTAAATTCAGTGTTAGCAGACCTCACCGATAATGAATGGCTTAAGTATAATAAATTACTTGATCTGAAATTCGATATTTTAGAAAAACATGCAATCCCCAATGAATTTTTAAACAGAGAAGGCCTACTGAAAACTATTTTTGTTTTTGGATTAAACGAGCAAGAAAGTAGAATATTGGAAAAGGCGATGATGTATGAAATTAAAAAAGAAATGTCAGTGGATCCAAATTCAAAATGTGACGATAAAATTCATGAAGATTTTATAGCACTTTTGGCTTGCAAAGCAGTAGAAGAAAAAAATAAAAAATAAAAGTTGATTGATTTGAAATGTTTTACTTTTCTATGATAAGGGATGTAGGTCCATGGGGAATCCCAATTCTGCCAGACATTGTTCTAATTCATTAAATTGCTCTTCAGTCAAATCTGCCTGTGTTAATGCAACATTAAAGTCATCTGCAAATTCTGGAACATCAAAAACATCTGCAATAAGAATACACATGTCTTGAACTGAATTTAATGGAATTTCTTCTGGAAATACTTCGTTGTTTAATACAGACTGGATTTGTTGTTCACTGAGGATTGTTGTAAAACATTCTTCGCATGTCTGGGGTGTTTCTTGTGATGGTTGTGTTTGTGTTCCGTTGTTTGTAATAGTTAGACTATTGTTTATCTTGTTTTCGTTTTCACACTCAGTATCCTTTTTACACTTGTTTTCCTGCTCGATATCTGCCTTTACTTCAGCCTCATTTTCGGTTCCTGTTTGATTTTCCTCTGCAAATATCTGATTTGTAGAATACAGTCCATTTCCCAGTAATATGGAGGAAAGAAACATTATCCCAAATATCGTATAAATTTGAAATTTGTTCAATCTAAGGATACTTTATAGAAATGATATATACCAGTTATCAAAAATATTATACTTCAAAATTTCTTTATAATTGATTATGAAAAATAAAATATAAAATTACTTGATACAATTTTACATTTTCATTTTCTCTGAATGTATATCTTGATTTTATACATTCCTCTGTTATCTTAAAAATACTTTATAAGATTACGAAAGTTGATACATATTTCAAATATAATAGAACTTTTTATTATTAAATATTGTACAAGAATAAGTTAACAAAAAACCACTAATCTCTTATTAGGCATAATAATGACTATTAGCGTATTTACTACTTTGGTTATTATATCCATTATTAGTAATGTATTTGCTGACAAAATAAATACTCAATGAAAAAATAATGTATTATTCCAATTCTAATGAAAAACTAAATTCCTATGATATTAAGAAACAAAATAATGATAACTTTTCAAATAATTATGGCGCTGAAATTTTCACTTTATCTCCTACACAAGACAAGAAACAATTTTGTACAACTGGACAATTTGCGGGATTCTATGTACGTTCTTCCGTTTACTGTAATTTACAAATACCTTCAGGTCCCGCAGGCCAACAAAGTGAAACTGGTCCACAAGGTCCATCTGGAATTACTCAACTTAACGGCAATAATACATATGTAGTTACTGCACATTCCTTCAACAATATACCAAGCGCTAATGCTAATTTTGCCCGAGCAACTTATGACTCAGGAGATTTTGTATTAACCGGTGGCTATTCTATTACTCGTTTTATCGGTGACCTTGGAGATACGTGGGAAGAGTTTGACAAGCCGTTTTTTTATCCTCTTCCCTCTGGATGGGAAGTTAAAATTGGTAGAACTGGAACCGTGACTGTAGTAGAATGCGATGTTTATGCAGTTTGCTTTGATAATCCTCCATTAAGATCTTAAAACTTTTGTTTTTAACTTGACTAAAACTATAATCCTAGTTTTAGATCAAATTTGTAGAAAAAAACATTGGCCACTATATGATGTATTGATGATTGGTAGTATAGTGTAATTCTATATGAATACAGACAGGTTGAAACATTTTTTCTAATTAAAATGAATTATAGAAAACAAAAATGAAATATAAT
>CAZHFI010000062.1:3854-7594 GCA_964531845.1 uncultured Nitrososphaeraceae archaeon | reverse complement strand
ACTAAAGATAGTCATTATGTCGGTATCTTGATGAATAGATATGAATCATATGATAAAAATCACATAGTACTCAAACTTAAAAATGGATATAATATTGGAATACAAATTTCTAAAATACAATCAATAGAGAAATTTGATAATATACTCAAATCTGGAATACAGAATAAATCATTTATTTCTAATGTTTCAGAAAATTTAACATTAGATCTAGAACTTCCAAAAGTAATGTTACTTAGTACAGGAGGAACTATTGCCAGTAAAATCGATTATCGTACAGGAGCTGTCACAGGATTGCTATCCGCCTCGGACCTATACACTTCAGTTCCAGAATTGAAAAATTATGCATATGTCGATACAGAAGTAGTATTAAATGAATACAGCGAAAATATCGAACCAAATCACTGGACTTTAATTACTAACAAAATAGCAGAAAAAATCAATCTAAATAAATACAGTGGAATAATAGTATCACACGGAACAGATACTATGGGATATACTGCTGCTGCACTAAGCTTTTCACTTACAAATCTACCTATTCCAATTATCTTAGTAGGATCACAAAAATCATCTGATAGACCATCGTCTGATGCTCCAATAAATTTAATTGGTGCAATAAACTTGGCTGCACATCTAAAATATAGTGGTGTTTTTGTTTCTATGCATGAAAATTTATCTGATGATGTAGTTGTGTGTCATATTGGGACCAGAGTAAGGAAAAACCATACTAGTAAAAGAGGTGCGTTTGAATCTATTGATGTTTCGCCAATTGCATGGGTAAAAGATCATGAAATTATAATCCAAGATTCTCAATCGGACTTGGTATTAAATAACCGAGTACTTGATTATAAATTACAATCAAGTAGATCTATTGCTAGACCAAATTTTGATCCTAGTGTATATCTCTTAAAATTTTATCCTGGGTTGGATCCAAAAATAATAGATAGCATACAATTGCTTGGTTACAAAATATTAATAATAGAGGGAACTGGATTGGGCCATGTCAATAAAAAATTTATTTCACATCTAAAAAAATCTATAGATTCAGGACTTCTGGTATTTATGACTTCACAATGTATTTGGGGTAAAACTAGACTGACTGTTTATGATACTGGAAGGGATCTTCTAAGTATTGGAGTAATTCCATTATCTAATATGTTATCTGAAACAGCGGTAGTAAAAGCAATGTGGTTATTAGCTAATACCGAATTTAAAAATATAAAAACATTAATGAATGTAAATTATTATAATGAGATTTCCAATATAACATCAATTTGTTAACATTTAAAATATTCTATGGGTTATGAAAGATGAACATGAATCTCCATGACATGAAAATAAAGATTGGTTTTGAAATACACCAACAGTTGGCTACAAATAAAAAACTTTTTTGTGATTGTCCTTGCGTTGATATAAATAAATCAGATTTAACATTTACTCGAAAACTGCGTCCCACACAAAGTGAATTGGGCCTTTTTGATTCTACAACAATATTTGAATCAAAAAAAAATAGACTTATAAAATATCATTTCTCTCAAAATTCAAGTTGTTTGGTGGAAGCGGATGAAGAACCACCACATGATATCAATTCAGATGCATTAGAAACAGCATTGGTTATCTCTTTGGCATTACATTCTACTATTATCGATGAAATACATGTAATGAGAAAAATAGTAATTGATGGATCTAACACAAGCGGGTTTCAGCGTACAATGTTAATTGCTACCGGAGGATATATTGAAGTAAATAAAAACAAAATAGGTATTCAAACCATCAGCTTAGAAGAAGATGCATCTAAACTCCTTTCCGATGATGGAGTATTAAGAGAATATAGTTTGGATAGACTTGGAGTTCCTCTTATTGAAATAGCAATCGAACCAGTTACTGTTACAGGTAACATTGAAGAAATAATCGAAATTGCTATTACTATTGGACAATTATTGAGAGCAAGCAAAAGAGTTTCTAGAGGCCTTGGAAGTATTCGTCAAGATGTGAATATATCAATAAACGATGGCAATGTGGTTGAGGTAAAAGGGGTTCAACAATTAGATCAGTTATCCACAATGATAAAATATGAAATCCTTAGACAACATGGATTAATTTTAATTAGTGACAAGTTAAAAACAATTCAAAAAACTCATCAAGTTGTAATAGGAAAAAATATTGAAGATGTAAATGACATATTTAAAAATTCAAAATCTAAAGTTATTAAAAAAATAATGGAGAATTCAGTTAATTGTATCTTTAAAGCAATACGTATAGATGGATTTGGAGGTCTTATGGGATTTGAACCATATCCTGACGTAAGATTGGGTAAAGAACTTGGTGAATTAGTAAGATTCTACGGGATTGGTGGTATTTTTCATTCTGATGAATTACCAAATTATGGAATTACTCTACAAGAAATAGAAGCAGTAAGAAAAAAATTAGATATTACTGATAATGAAGTTGATGCTTTTATAATTATTGGTGGATCATCTGAAATATTAGACAATGTTATAGAAGCAATATCTGATAGATTATCTTCTGCATTGACAGGAGTTCCATATGAAACCAGAGCAATAACAATTGATGGAAAAACTGTCTTTAGCAGACCACGAGCTGGATCAGCAAGAATGTATCCAGAAACCGACATTCCACCGTTTCAAATTAGTCAATCTCTAGTAGAATCATTAAACCCAAAAATCCCCAAGAAATGGGATGATATTATTTTATCAATAACTCAAAAATATAAAATTAATTTTCAACTTGCGGAACAAATTTTTGATTCTCATTATTATAATATTTTTGAAAAAATATCTGATTCTACCTCCATACCTCCATCATTTATAGCTTCCAAATTAGTTGAAGATATTACCAACTTGGAAAGGCAAGGATTTGATTCAAATTTATTAACTTTTGATATGATCGAAAATATATTTTCTAAAATGGAATCTCATGAAATAGCCAAAGAATCAATTCCTCTAATTTTTGAAAAAATAATGAAAAATGATGTTACAAATGTTAAAGATGCAATAGTTTCCCTTGGGTTAAAATCCCTTCCTGAAACTGAATTCAACGATATTATCGATGATATTATTAATGAATATTCTAATATTATAGAGAGTAAAGGAATGGCTTCTTTGAGTCTATTAATGGGTAGGAGTATGTCGAAATTAAGAGGAAAAGTTGATGGTCAGAAAGTAAATAATATCCTTAAAAAAAAATTGGAAGCAAAATTAATTGAAAAAAACCTATAATAAAAAATCAAATTTCTTAAAAGAAAATAAAATAAAAATTTAGAATCATGTAAATCATTAATTAGCATATTCTTTTTTCTAAATCTAAATTATTTAATGTTTTTTGGAGAAAATTTTTATTTTATTTATCAAGTTTGCTTAAAAAGTGGTTTTCAAATATTGTTCTTGTACCATTTAATTTAAATTTTAAATCAATCATCACCAAATTTTGTTAAAAACAAAATAAAATTATAAAAATAAATTCTTTAACTAATATAAGAATAAGTTTCTTTTATAACATTCCGATTAATATAAGAATAAGTACCTTTTATACTGTTACTATATGGTTAAGACAACCAAAACAAAGGCACAAAAATCGGATCCAACAGATAACAAACAAATTTCAAATAAGCAAGAAACTTTATCTAATCCAAAAAAGGTTAGTACAAAAAATACCAAGAAGACAGATGCAAAAAAGGTTAGTACAAAAAATACCAAGAAGACAGATGCAAAAAAGGTTAGTAC
>CAZHFI010000062.1:0-3754 GCA_964531845.1 uncultured Nitrososphaeraceae archaeon | reverse complement strand
AAAAAATACAGCTAGTCAACCAACGAAAAAACCTAAATTAGTTTCAAGTAAAGCACCGAAAAAATCAACACCAAGTAAAGCGACCAATACAAATACAAGCAATGTAACTTCATAGTTGAAATTATAAAAATATATTTCATTATACATTCAATTTATTTTTTTACATTTATTTTTTAATTATCAATAACCATTTACTTCACTTTCCAAAATCAGTAATACTTCGTGTTCAAAATCAGATGCAAAGTAGGATTACAAATTTAATTTAATTTAATTTACCAAAAAATGAATTAGCGATACGCTATATGCTCTGATGTTGCACTATTAAATCAGCGTTTGGCAAGTCATGCTGGAAATGGAATAAAGTACATAAAGTATGGAATAGGTGGATGCCTGCAAAAATACAGAATATCACACAATATTCATCCTACAAAGGTAACAAAAGAGATATATCAGAAAATTGTAAACATGCAAATACCAAAAATATCTGAATGTACCCGCCTCAGATTAAAATAAAAAGATGAGGGATAGCATTTGAAACGATAACCATAAATCGAATACTGAAAAAACATACGAAGAATATGCTAGCATGTAAAATTAGAGAAAATTTAAAGATTTTAAACGAAAAAATCAAAAAACAAATGGAGTAAACATGTTGATATCATGAGAACGTTTTATTTTCAAATAAGGTCGACAACAACCGTGTTATCCGGTGGGAATGTCTTTTCAAAGACGATAACAAGTAGCATGATTCAAAGAAAAAATATCACCTATATTTTAGGAGTACTAGAAGAATATCTTGAAATCAGAAAACCCAACAATTGGATACCTGATAACATAACGGTTTAAATCTAAAACAATAGATGAGGTATGCAAAAAAGAATAACGAATAAATCACTTAGATAAACTCAACCAACATAAAGCATTGGTATACAATAACAAGATTATTAAAAATGAGTCTTGCAATAGAAAATATCACTAGCATTCAATAGGGAAAGAGAATGTGTTGAATTGTTGTAAAAGAATACGATAATGAACATAAACACAGTATTTTATACTAATATCAGATATCAGAAATGTTACTCTATAAGGGAAGATTAAATAAACATAATTGTAAGGCAAAAAAGTGTTATCAATGTTGTTAAATACACTGTTAGTTGTATGAGTATTCATGATAACTGATAACATCTAAATTATCTGTTATCATTTTATTATGGATTATGATAATACCAAAAATGCTATATCATAAATCTTTGAATTTCTTAATTAAACCAACTGATTATACAGATGTTATTAAATGGAGAGATTTTGATGAATAAAAATTCACTGAACATTACAATTCAAAAAAACTTTAGTAATTTATTATCCCCGTATGAAAGCTCACTTGAAAGTATAATTCAAATTACAAAAGCATTTAGCTTTGCTAACAAGGTACATTATGGAAAATTTCAAGATGATTGTGTCACTCCTTACATAGGGCATCCAATTAGAGTTGCGCTTATATTGTCTGAAGAATTGTCATTAAGAGATGAAGACCTGATTTGTGCATCACTTTTGCATGATGTTTTTAACCATAAATACACAAATAAAGTAAATGTGGATGATCTAAAAGATATAATTAATGAAAATGTATACAATTTAATTAAAAATGTACAAATTCCAAAACTATCTAACAATATCACCTATGAACAAAATTTAGAAAATTTTAGTCATACGATATCAAAAAGTTCAAAGAGGATACAGTATCTTGTTATCGCAGATAGATTAGATAATGTAAGAATGTTAAAGATAAGTAAACAAAAAGAAAAAGCATTTAGATATAAAGAAGAAACCCAAAAATATTTTTTACCCATTGCTTCTCAAATGGACGACAAAATTTCTTTTAAATTATCTGTAGCACTTTATGAGATAAAGTAATTATTGATAAATTTTATAAATATTTATTTACATTTATAATTTTTAGAATGTTTTAACCAATGAGTTATGCATCCAAAGAATCTATGTTCGGTACATCCACAAATGGGACAGTTATTTCGTTTATTATTGTTGGTATTCATATAGTTAATTTAGGCAACTGTTGTATAAAAATATATAATATTAATCATGTTTTGCACAAGAATTCACGAAACATATTTCCAATTAATTCCATCGATGGTAACCATATTTTTATTATCTATGGGCTTTATATTATATTCAAAATCAAGAAATTGATTTATGATCTGTAAATTTGTTTTAAAATGATTTGTTATATTTTTTACAGTAAATATCGACCTTCCAGATGACAAACTCAATGGTAGTATGATCATATCAGCTAGGAAATCATCAACGGATACATTATTTAGATAATATTCTACAAATTTTTCAGCTACATTCTTTCCTATTTCCTCCGATTTTATACCACGTTCTCCTATTTGGTCGACACCTATAATTTGTCCAAAGTCAGATGCTAAATAAATCAATATCGCACATCCTTTGGATTCTGCATTTTCTAGAGAAGAAGTACAACTATTACATTGTATCTCATTTTTTTCCAATTTTGAAATGGCGGCAGATATCTGCCTTTCTGATACATGCTTGGGTAAATTGCTATACACACTAATAAGATTTGGTCTAATGTCTTTCCTTATTTTTAATAATTCTATATTCTCTATTTTTTTAGATGGAAATATTTCTACATCTATTATTCCTCCTCCATTGGGATAATATCCTCTTTTTATTACTTTTATTGTAAACCTGATTCCAATTCTTCTAAAAGCCTCGGAGAGTACAAATCTTATATAATCAATTGTAGGACTAGTTTTTACATCAGTTCCACCAATCACTCTAAATTTTATATGATAATTAGAAATTGATATGCTGGGGATAAGAGTCTGTAATAATAGTGGGATACTGCCAGCAGTTCCAATATCTATTATAATATCATTTTCTATGTTAGGAACAAATTCATATTTATTGTCCTTTGGTCTAAAACATATATGTTGAGAACCAATCTCCAAATTGCTTATTTCTGCATTAAAAAGTTTTGAAATTATCTTTAATGTACTAAAATGCTGGGGTCTTAAACCTGGGTTGGACCTGTTAGTTCGTATATTAAATATTTCTATTGGTTTATTTAAAATTAATGAAAGTGTAATGGCTGAACGTAGGATCTGTCCTCCACCTTCTCCCAAAGAACCGTCAATTTTTATCAATAAAATAGATAATGTTTTTATTACAACAAAATAAAAATCTTAGTTTATTCTTTATTGTTATTATTGGCAATTAAAAATAGATAAGATAGACTAAAACTTAAAAACAGATCAACTTATTTATTATATATATGATAAAAATTTGAAGAAAAACTAACTAAAATTATAATTATAACATAAAGAAAAAAGATATTAACCTTTGATTGAAAATGTCGAGGACGTTCTATTTGATTCATATCCATTCATCGATGCAGTTATTTCCACTTCCACTTCACTAGAAACATTTTCTGATTTTGGAATTTTCCAAGCGTAACTATACTTTCCTTTATCATTTGTAGATCCAGAGAACGTTTCTGAGGTTCCTGAGGGATAAGTTATTTTTCCATCAATATTTACATTTGATAATGATTTATCAGCCGAATCTGTTATCTGTATTCTTATTTTTTGTTTATCTTTAAGTCCAATTTCTTTTTTATCAAAATTGACTGTCACTAAAAGTCTGGGAACATTACTACTTTGTGAAACATTACTACTTTGTGAAACATTACTACTTTGTGAAACATTACTAC
>CAZHFI010000061.1:0-7645 GCA_964531845.1 uncultured Nitrososphaeraceae archaeon | reverse complement strand
TCATTTTTCTAACTCTCTTTTTATTATTTTGAAATGTCTTACCCATCCAGATGGATTAGCACGTTCTTCACTTATTTGATATGTTGTAAATTCATTGTTGAAAAGATTATTATCTGAAAATATATGAAATTCTCCTGTCGTTTCTATATCGTATGCTTTTATGATTGGATTGCCCCCAAAATCAAGTAATTCAAAACCGTTTTCAGTTCTTTTAAAAATCATATCTTTTGAATATGGATATTCATCACCATAATATATTTTAAAGTCTTTTACTGTCATTTTTTTATCCCCTTCTTTTTCTTCATCGAATCATCACTACAATAGTAACACTCAAACCTTTCTAACTCATAATTCCATCGAGGATAATAGCATAATGATTCGCAGTTAGGACAAACTTTATTAAGACTCATCGTAATTTCTCCTGTTTTAAATGAGCAATAAGACCTTGTTTAGTGTATGAAGTTATTTCAGCAATTTTTTCATTTGCTGGTAAATCTGTTTTATTACTAAGCTCATTTGCAACATCTTTATCTATCAATAAAACTATTCCCTTACGTAGTATGTTTTCTGCGATATTATCCATGAGATGTCTGTCATATTTTGGCAATCCTATTTTTAATGCGTTTCTATAAAATCTATTTAGTTCATCTATTATTAAATCATGTTTTTCTCTATCGGTTATATTCAGTTTTATATTCATGTTGTATAGTTATTAGAGTAACCAATATAAAAACCATATGCTATGTTATGCATTAACACGGTTTTCATAAATCCTTTCTTTCTTTGTTTCTTTTATTTTGATTTCACCTGTATCGGGTCTGAGATTTAAAATATCATCGTAATCACCTTCTAACAGTGAAACTACAAACGCAAGTGTGGTTTTATTATATAATGTATTCTTTTTTAATAATTCGATTATCTTTTCTTGACGGTATAGTAAGCGGTCTATTACTTCATTGAATCTATACTCACGGTATTCTGAGTCTTCGACAGGATTAGGTGGGTTTCTTAACAAATATTCTAAGATTTTACGAGTATCATCATGTATATGTTGTTTCATTTTTTATTCATCTCTAAATCTAAAATAATGTATGATACATGCTGGATATACACTCCTTACAGATAATATAACCATCATCAGTTTTAATACCTATGTTAGTAAAGTCATCGCATACCTTACATCTCTCAAAGTTATTATCATCTATGTAAAAATCATTAAACCCCATATCTATTCTTTCAACTCCATTTTTTATATTTTATAGGTATGTATTTGATATGGTCTGCAATAAGTAATAACACCATTTTTTGTAGGAATTGTAAACACCTTTGCGGATGGTTCTTTGCATATCATTTCAAGTCCTTTCAACACAATATGTGCTTCTTCTTTAGTTAGACTCATCAATTTTTTCATAGTTTGTACATTCATGCTTATTTTAGATACCATTTTTTTCACCTGGATATAATATATCTTTAAGATAATTGCCAGTAGCTGTTAGTATATAGATATAAGTATATGTTGTTTGTTCTTCTGTTGATTCTTCAAAGCATCCCTGTGAGTTTAAATGTTTATGTATCACCGTTGATTTTTTAGGATTTGTTTTTATACATTTAATAAAACCTAACTGTCTTAATTTTTCATCGTTGTATAGGGGATATATTCTTTTACAAGGACAGTCTTTTAATATGTCAAGTAACTCTGTTTTGGAATTATCATCTAAAAAAATAAGTTTTACTAATAGTTGGGTATCTAATTCATTCAATCTATATCATCTTCTGTTAATTTTTCATCTAATATAAATTCAACCTGTTTTAATGTTGGATAAAAGTAAACTCTATTTGAAACCAAAAGATTATTTCTAAAGTGAAATACATTAAAGGTATTGTTTTGATCTTTTATTATTACTTTATCATATTTTATATGTTCGCCACCATGATGGAATCCAATGTCTTTATCATAATAAAATTCAGTGTTTTCATCATTATTTATTAAAAATCTGATTGATTTTGCTTTATATTCTCCTACTAATATTTCCATTTACTTTTTTACCAGCATAATCATATTTAAATCTTATTATTCCCTCACACCTGAAAGGTGTTTTTAACGCCTAACAAGTGGATAATGATTTGCCATTTCTAAAAATCCTTTTTCATCTGTTTTGATAAATAATATTTTAGCTAGTAGTGAGTCATCATTTACAAAAGATGAATCAAGTGGCATTACACATAATTCTGCTACGTTAACCTGGTTTACTTTCTTTATTACTTTACGACTATAACTTTTATTGACAATATATATTGTATCTTTTTCATATTGCGATGGTAATTCTAATTCGTCATGTTCTTTCAAATAATTGTATTCTTCTGGACTAAGCCATTTCTGTAATAGTTCATCGGCTTTATTATTTGCCATAGCCATTTTTTCAAGTTCTTCTTTTATCTTCTTATCAGCTTCAAGTTTTTGTTTAACTGCATTTGTGTAATCTTTAGTTGTAAATTTTTTTATCATAGATGGGAATTTACCAAATGACTTATTATGCCATTCTAACGTAATTTTATGATGTTCTCTGCACATATCAAGTGCAATACCCATTTTTGATGAACAACTACGAAATTCAGGTATGCTATTACATGATTCTGGTGTTGTTCCTAGTTTTTTGGCTTGATAATCAAATGGTGAATGTATCCAATTGAATTGACATTGAGTATGCATTGGTGAATTTTTAAACTCATGTTCTGCATCATGTGTTATTTCTGCTTTAATATGACTAATAATTGCAGAGGTATATGTATATGATATCTGATTAGGTGTAGAGAATGGAATATTTACTGTGTATGAATCAGTTGTTCCACTAGTACTAGATATGTGATAATATCGTGTTCCACTGTAAGAAGTGGTTGCAGATGTACTAGCGAACATGTTTTTTCTTTGTTTTTATTTTACTAAAATAGATCAATTCATCAACCCAGCCACAATGACTACAAAATAAAGGTGCTTGTTTGTCATTAATTTTAACTGGTCCTGTGCCTTCTTTTGACACATATTCGTCACAGGTGACATCATTTCCCGTTCCATCTGCATTTTCCCTTCTAAATTTTTCTTTAATCCTTCCAACAGTTCCAGCTTTTTTCGTTTCATCTACTTGATTTGGAAATGCAAAATGTGGTTTACTATGAACTTTATTACAGTTAGGACATTTCCAATCTGTTATAAATTCATAGCTTTCAAATTCTTGTTTTTGTACCGACATTTTAAATCAACCACTTACCAGAGGTGGAGCTAATAACTTTCTTTCTAAAGTCTTGTTCATAATAAATCTGTCAAGTTCTTGTACTTTTTCTTCAATAAACAAATGTTTGTCGGGTGCTTTTTGCAAACTCTTTAAATCGGCTATTTTCTTTAATTCCCCACCTTTTACAGCTCCGTACAATGTCCAGCCTATTCTAATTTTATCTAATATTTTTTCTACAACTGTTTTTACTTCAGCTTCATTTTCTGGATTATATTTTACTTCATCATGTCCTTTTTGAACATCCATAATGTCCAAAACTAATTCTAATTCACTTTCCATTATTTCTATAAATAATAAACTGATTTATAAACTTATTTATTATTTTTCACTAACATTATCATATCTAAATTTTGTGATTGTTCAGCTTCCAATGGTATTTTAATTTCCCAATCATTTATTATTAATACTTCAATTATTTTAAAACAATAACCATTATACATTGATGATAACCCTCCATAAGTATAGTTATCATGGTAAGTAGGATTTACAACTATAAGATTATTACCGCGATAAAACAAACAATTTTCTAAAAAATAATCATCAAAATTTCGTTCTAATTGATCATAAATATTTTCTGCAGTTGTAATATTTGGTAGTAAAAATAAAAAAAATATTAAAGGATTCATACTTCCTCTAATTCATTCTCCTTTCTTATTTCGTTTATATCGTTCTTTATTTTTTGAAAAAATTTTTTGATGCTTTGCATTTATCATATAGATAAATAAAGCATTATTTATTTGTTTTTGTAATGCATCTATCTGTTTGTTCATTAGGTGTTAATGCAAAATACCATAGTCCATTATCCATATAGTATTTTTGTGCGTATTCATCTATTGGGAACCAGCAAAATTCTTGCATTGTAATTTGTTGCATACCCTGTTGATAAGCCATATCTTTTTCATCCATTAATGACAAAACATGTAATCTGTCCTGTAAGGATAAGGTTACATCAAATTTGTAAGACATGTCGTTTTTTGGTGCATCTGAAAAGTATATTGCCTGTTTTCCAACATTCAAATTGTATTTCTGTAATGCGTTAACAAACTTGTCAAAGTAAAATGATTTTTGTTTTGCATTACTTGATTGATCAGCCAGCTCAAAATATGAACCTATTCTTTGATTAAATTCATATGATATAGTTATGTTTGTATATATTAGATAGCCAGTTCCCAAAAAAATAACTACCAGTATCCCAATTCCAATTAATTTTAGTCTAACCATTTTCATATATATATTTAGACAATTATTTAAATGTTTTTTTCAATTAAAAAAGTTTATATTATAGTATTTATAAAATAAATGTTGCTTATGGCAACAACAACAATAAATGACGTATGTATCCAAAACGGAATAGATTTTTCAAAAGCAAAAACCAGGAACGAGTTTAAAAGATTCATAAGAAAAGAACAAACAAAAACACCATCTATTAGTTTGTTATATAAAAAAGCTTATGGAACGGATATAATAGATGCATGTATTGGCATACAACCAACAGTATTAGAATTTGCAAATACGGATACAAAACTTACACATGCAAAACTAGCAAAGAAAAGACATCTAAGTATAGATCAAGTAATAACAAGTAGAATCCTACTAACACACCTGAGTAATTTTATAGGATTTTCAAGATTAAATTCACTGATACATGGTTGTAAAGCTGAGCTGGGAATAAATATACCAGTAGTTTCACCTAAAAAGAAAACAGTAAAGAAAAGAAATTAAAACATTACTTTTATTTTTTTTGCTAAATAATCAATTATTGGTACAACAATACTATTACCAAGCATTTTATATCTTCTTGTATCGCTTAAATTATTTACATTTGTCCAGTTATCTGGAAACCCCATTAATCTTTCACATTCAAGCGGAGTTAATCTTCTTAACTTTGTATTTTCATCTACAATAGCCTGTTTATTTCCAGTTGTATCTAATGTCCATGTAGAATTACGATACTGTACACGTTGTTTTATATTTGCAGTTGTATGTCCTGTTAAAACCATTACTGCAGTTCGCTGTCCATGTTTGTCGATTCCTTTCCAGTAATTGGCATCAATACAATTGACACACTGTTTTTCTTGTTGTTTTTCAGGTTGGTATTCAACCATTTCATTACTGTTGAGGATAGGTAATATTTCTGTTCTACATTTTTCTCTAAGATATCCAATAAGGAATACTCTATCTCTTTGTTGTGGTAAGAAATATTTTGCATTGATACATTGCCATTCTGCATCATACCCGAGCTGGTGAAGTGTATTAAGAATTGTGCCGAACTCGAATCCTTTATTGATGTTAAGTAATCCTCTAACGTTTTCTGCGAAAATGATTTTAGGTTTTTTTTCTTCAATTATCTTACATGCCTCAAAAAACATATTACCTCTACTGTCATTAAAACCTTTCCTATAACCAGCGAAAGAAAACGACTGGCAATTATGAGTTGCAATATAATTACTAACACAGTAACTCTCATTATTTTCTACAGTTAGATTATAAACATTATCATTAAATTTATGTGTTGTAATTTCTTTTATTTTTAAATAAATATAATTATCAGTTATGTGTTGATGTATAATTCGTTTGTGGTTAAAAAATCTTCTTAAGGTATAAGTATCGTGTTGATTAACAGTTCTACCTTCTATAACATGTTGTTTTGGTCTATTACATCTTGTTATCGATGGTATTCTTTCATCTATTTTAGTTAGTAGTTTTTGTAAATCATATACGAGTTGTTTAGAAACTGTAGTAGCTGAACTAAATTTTCCAGATTTATCTATACATCCATCCCCAAAAAAATAACCATCTATAAGTGATTGTAAATAATCTTTTTTTATTGAAAATAAGTTATATGGTATGTGTTTATTTAAAGCTCTACGACCAAATTGTTCTAAAAATTCATATAATGCTTGATGTACTATATGGATTTTATTACATGTTCTCTCTTTTACTAATGTTCCTCTATTAAATAATTTTTTACATAAATTAAATATAAAATCTATCTCTTTATCATTACAGCATATTACAGTTCTCCAAGTAGGACATAGTTTGATACCATCTTTATATTTACGCTTTCTTTCTTTTAACCTATAACCTTCTGCAATATAAAACCCTACAAAAAACCAAAAATCTTTAGATTCAGTATTTAATATTACATTTTTTTTACCACCACTATTACTAAATTTAACAGCAGCTTCAAACTTATATTCATTATTAAAATCTTTATCTTTTACTAAAACTAAAAAATGTTTATTTTTATCAAGTTTATTTGCTTCTAACCAGAACGGTTGAGTAAATTTACCATCCTCAGTTTTACTTACCACGTAAAATGGATGTTCATCAGTACATAATATTGGTTCAACTCCATAATACCCTTTTATTTCATATATTAATTTATTATAATTTCTTTTTGAAATATTATTTACTGTTTGATATGTTCCATCATGGGTTAATACTTTATCTCCTACCACAACCTGTTCAATAGGTATAATATCATTTTTTATATAAACTAAAGTGTTTTTAACAAAGCATGGAAATCCAAATGTAAGTATATCAATATCAGGTACATCTTTAGGATTTATTTTAGTTACATCTTTGTCAATATTGTTGTCTTGAAATCTATAAGAATATACCTGTCTTGCATAATCATCTATTTCACAGCTACCCACGCATTTAAATTCATTTTTTTCTAATCCTAATCTAAAAGCACCTATACCACTAAATAGATCATAGAATGTTGGTTTATTCATAATATCAATTAATAAAATTTTAAAAATATAAACCTTTTTATATGATATAATATATAAATTTTATTATGTGGTTTACTAACTCATGTTTACATGAAAAACAGGAAGGAAATTATTGTACCAATTGTGGCTATGACCTTTACAAACATAAAAATATGCCTTGTACCAATTGTGGTAATTATATAAAACCAGATGATAATTTCTGTGGTAAATGTGGTAAATCAAAATATTTCTATCAATATCCAACCGAAGAATTAGATGTTTTTAAAGCATGGTCAGATGTATTAAAACAGATATATAAAGAAAAACCAACTTACAAATTCACACTTTAATATATATTCACTCTATATTTCTTTTGTATGTCTGAAGGTAAAAAATATAAATTCTGTGAATATTTAGCTAAAAAACATGATTGGAAATCTGAAAAATTAGAAGAATGTAAAAGAAATACAGATAAGGCTAGAAAAAAAAGAAAAGATGTTGTTATCTAGTATAAGATTCGTATAAATCTTTAATAAACATTTCCCAATTATAATATGGTTTGTTTATTGCGGTTTTTAAATATTGTTCATTTTCTTTTCTAATTTTATCCAATTTTTCAAAAGTTTTTTTTGAAAC
>CAZHFI010000060.1:0-7723 GCA_964531845.1 uncultured Nitrososphaeraceae archaeon | reverse complement strand
ATAAGCTTGTATAATAGTATCAGTATATCTTTTTTATCGACGTCATATTCATAAAGACACCTTATATGCGATTTAATGAAGGTGGTTTCAATTTTTTTTTGGAATTTAGTCTGTACAGAAGGTGGAAGGGCAAATAGTGCTTTTAGGTCATCTCTTTCAAGAGTAACACTGACTGAAATAATTATCAAATCTTTTCTAACAGGAGAAAAGAATACGTAAATTCCTTTTCTGTCATGGATACTGTTTTTTAAAAATATAACAAATTTTTTTGTATGTTGTCTTTTATCATTATTTGAAATTTCTTTCAAGTAAAATTTTTCTTCTTTTAACCATTCTAATACTTTAGCAAACACCTTTTCTTTTTCCTCAATATTATTTTTAGGTCTAAAAGAATTATTTTCCATTTTAATATTAGTTTCTGTGAAACATAGAAGATAAAGGTTTGAGTAAGATAAAGGAATTTCTTCTTTGACAGTTTTGATAAAATACATTTTCTGTTTTGACGCCTAATTGCGAACTAATCGATTTTGAAAAACTCAACTTAATAATTATGCATATAATTAAAATCTTGCTTCTCATAAATATAAAGTATTTTTTCTATTAAATAATTATGAAAGAATATTATCTAAAAGATTTGATAAATACGTGTTTAGAAGAAAATGATACGAACAAAAAAATAGGATTATGGGAAAAAATAAATTCCATGTTACCCAATGAGTTTAAGTTTTATACACCTGCTTTAATTACTAGAGATTATATGGACAGTATACTTTACAAAATAAAATATGATTTTCTTAATAGACCAGAAATAAAAAACAAAAATATTTAATCTGTACTTTATTATAAAATCAAAGAATTAAAAAATAATCCAAAAAAATTATTCTTGTAGAATGTTTTCTAACTCTTCTGGAGTTGGGTCATTTTTACGCTCAAATTTATTAAATACCGATATCGATGGTAGATCTATCCATAGTGAACTTCCATCATATTTAGAAACGTGTCTTTGTGGAATATAATATTTATGAATGTTGACTACACCTTCTCGAGCAATTATAAAACCATTTCCGACCTGCTCAACATACCCAATATCGATGTTATCTGCTGTCCTAATGTGTTTATGTATTGCATCTTCCCAGTTAATTATTTTATTTCCCATATCAGTTTCTATCTTAAGGTCAGGTTCTTTGGCCATCGGTGGTATAATAGACTGGTTTTGAAATTCAGATTTTTGATCCAATTCACCTTCTAGAGGAGGAGCACCCATTTCATATTTCTTAATCTCATCTTTTAATAGTTTAGTATAAACTCTCTTACCGTCATAAACTCCAAAATATTCTTTGGGAACAAAATATCGATGTTTGTTTACTGTTCCTTCTATTATTTCCACATACGATGGACCGATACTATTAAGTTTACCAATAGTATCATCCTCTGCAGTCTTAACTTCCTTTCCAATTAATTCCTTCCACGAAATCTGCGGTGTCTCTGTAGTTAAATCTTCCTTGCTCAAGTATGGAGGAATTTCCTTATATAGATTTGGATATTTTTTTTCAGTTTCATGTCTTTTTTTTAATTCTTCCTCAGAATCAAAAGGAATTTGTACATTTTCATCTGTTTTTGTTTCATAATTAGCAGTTTCGTTTTCTGTTAATGATAACCAAATATATTTTCCATCATATCCTTGAATATAATACTTTGGAACGTAAAAATTCTTTGTATTTACCGTTCCTTTTTGTATCTGTACGGCATCATTGATAATGTTTTTAATTTTACCTATTTCAATATTATCTATTGATTTTACATCCTTATCTATGGCCATTTCCCAATTTATGCCTACCATGAATATCATATAATCTTGTTAAACATATGATTTATAGATTATATCAATAAATATTAATAAACAAAAAATTATCTGGATAATTGTTATGAATTACTTAAAACCAGTGATATCAACTAAAATTTTATGAAATTTTTATATTATTTGTTGACCAATATATATAATGAACGAAAAAAAAAATTCTGGTCCGACTATATTTTGGATAGAGCTAGTTAATAAAAAAGTTAAGACAGTCGATGGGAAAACTATAGGAAAAATAAAAAAAGTTTCGGAACACAATATAAGAGTAGACCAAGGTTCCTTAAAAAAGAAAAAACTCTGGATACCGAAATTCGTGGCAGAGGCCTTTGATGGGGACAATTTATGGCTCAGTATAGCGTATGATGATATTCACCGACGATATTACAGAGATGAAGAGCCCTCCAATACACAATATGAAGAGGATAAACTTACTTTCAAAAATACATATGGTAAAGACCCAGATATTGAATACAATGACAAAGTAAATGTTATTTCTAAACGACAAAAAAATATACGTAATGAATATAAAAATATAAGGGATCTAAAATAGAAATTCCAATTTTTTGCTGATATGAACTACTTGATTATTATTTTTTATCCTTTTTATACAACGGAATTCTTTTTATTATTTCGATATGCATAACAAAAAGATAATTGCTTGTAATATAATTATAAAAAACAGAAGAAAAATTTAAGATTATCTAAAACATCTTCCAATAAAAGTATTAAAAAAATACATTTACAAAAAAACAAAAAATATTTACATATGATATTATTCTACTTATGTAAAATTATTATCTATATACCAATAATCAGATCATATTTTTTCGAATTATTTTCAAATAATTACAATTATAATCCACATAACATACAAAAATTATTCATTTTGATTTAATTTTGATCTTTGTTTTCTTATTATTTTATGTTATTAATTTGAATGATAAATATATATAAAAAGAGAGGTTAGGTTTTTCCATTTTAGACCTATTTATTAACTATCAAAACATATAATATGTATGAAACTTGATTTTCCAAATTGTACAGAAATAGTAGGATCTGTACGTATTCATGGTATACAAAAAATATATGAATTAGATTCTAGTCCTTCCCGATCTCATGACTCTGATGGTACCATTAAAGGTTTTGACAATACCGAAATTTCAAACATTCTTCATGAAATGGCGATTGTGGTTCCTGTTAAAAATGAAAAATTAAAACTTTTGGAAGGGGTTCTGAGTGGAATACCTAATGAATGTCTTGTAATTATTGTTTCAAATAGCAAGAGAATCCCCATCGATAGGTTTGAGATGGAAGTTGATATGATAAAACAATATTCTAGATTTGTTAACGACAAAAAAATCATAATAGTACATCAACAAGACCCTTTCCTTGGATCGGTTTTAAAAAAAGTCGGTTATACTTCTATTCTTGAAAACAACGACCATGTCAGAAATGGGAAGGCTGAAGGGATGATAATAGGAATGATATTGGCAAAAATGTATCTTAAACAGTACGTTGGATTTATTGATAGTGATAACTATATTCCTGGTGCAGTAAACGAATACGTAAAAATTTTTGCAGCAGGATTTGGAATGTCAAAAACACCATATTGTAATGTCCGAGTCTCTTGGTCATATAAACCAAAAGTTAGAAATAACGCATTATTATTTGCCAAGTATGGAAGAACATCAAAAATTACCAATGAATATCTTAATAATCTGATCTCAGAAATTACAGGTTTTGAAACAGAGATAATAAAAACAGGAAATGCCGGTGAACATGCCTTATCTATGCCACTTGCTGAAAATCTTCATTATTCTAGCGGATATTCTATAGAGACTCACGAGTTTATCGACATATTTGAAAAATTTGGTGGCCTAATTCCTTCACAAATAAAGAAAGGAAAAAAAGGAGTAGAAATTTTCCAGATTGAAACCCGCAATCCGCATTTTCATGAGGACAAAGGAAAGGAACATTTATCTTTGATGTTAGAAGAATCACTTCTCTCAATTCATTCTAGCAAAATATGTCCGCCTTCTCTCTCAAAGAAGATCAGTGATAGTTTAGCTTCCTTAAGAAATCAAAAAAATAGACAAAATAGTTTAAAAGAAATTTTAAAAATAGAACCAATAAGCATAATACCAATTGATAAATTTGTTGAGCTGATAACAAATTCAAATACCATAGTAAAGTGCGGAATTGGCAGCATAAACCATTATAGTGTCGACCTCTCCGACCTTACATGACCGAAGATAAAAAGATGTATTGTATGTAAAATCACAATGATATTTTCAATTATTATATTATCATTATAAGGTTACTAATTTGTTTATCCAGTAAAAGGTCTTGAACTCAAATCGATTGTCAGTTGATAAACATTGGCAAATTTTTTAAATTTATTTTTCAATATTTAGAAAATATCATTTTTTTCCAGTGTGGATTGTTTTTATTATAATTATTAATCATAATTAAAGTGAATCACTAGATTGCTTTCTCAGTCTTTAAGACGGTACTTAAGATTCCTCTAATAACCAAATTCAATATTTGATTATAATGAAATAAATTAAAATATAGTTAAAATACATTTAAAATAACGGAATACCAAGTCCACAATAATGAGGTATTCCAGTTTATCAAATAAAATTTGATAATCAACCAGAAAATTTCTCAGATCATGGGACAACAAAATAATATATTAATATTTTTAAACTATCAGAATTGATAAATTATCCTAAATATTAGAAATTATTATATTCACTCCAAATCGTAGTATTTTTTAATATATCATCAATATCAGAAAAGATCTCTATTACATCATATTATTTATATGAATACGGTAAAAATAATAGTATATTGAAAATAAAAAATACGGTAAAAATGACAGCGTTAATTAAAAAAATTATGATTTTAATTTTTATCCTAACAATCTCGCTTGCAATTGGAACATATCTAAAACAATTAATTTCTTCAGAGTATTATTTAATTTTAGAGATAACACAAGTTATTGTAATGGGATATATTGCTATTGAAATCCTAAGCAATGGGATTTACAATATTGCGGTTCATGGTTCAATCGAAATTGCCAATTTTATAAAAACATTAATAAAAATTATTGGAGCATTAATTATAATAAGCATAATTATTTCCTATTTAACACAGAATCCAATAATAGCTGCTTCGATTGGAACTGTTTCAGCAATAGTTGTTGGTTTTGCATCCCAGACCATTATTGGAAATGCGATTGCAGGATTATACATTGCAGTAACGCGGCCTTTCAAAATAGGAGATAAAATTACAATTTTTGATAAAATGGGAATAATCTATAATATAGGATTGTTAAATAGCAAGTTATCAAATGAGGATGGAAATATAGTGATTATTCCGAATCTTTCTATTGTTACAGCTACAATAATTCTGCATAGAGACTAAATCTTTATACTAAATACTTTATTGTACAAATAATGGTCATATATTATAATAAACAATAACCGTTAAACAGCATTAGAGAAATAAACACGTTTTAAAAATGTTACATTTGCTTTAATGAATCGTATTGTAATTTACTGTCCTTTCTTTACCTTCTTTTGATAATTCATAATTTACATCGATTGAATTAAAATCCTTAAAGTCATCAGACGTTTCGTGAGATATAAAAAAAATTTGTTTAAAAGTTTTATCTTGAGTCAAAATCTTCATAATTATATTTCTCCTTATACTGTCTATACTTGCTAGTGGTTCATCCATAATTATAAAATTTAACATTGGGATTTTTTTATCTATATTTTTAAAAGGTCGTATATTACCCATCAATTTTGATATTGCAATTCTCAGAGCCAGACCTAAGGCGGTCTCATCTCCCCCGCTTATATGGTCTTTGGTTTTTTCCATCATATCAACAGTATCAAAAAGTGTTATAACTAAACCATGGGAGACCCTATCCTTCATTTTTTTCATTGTGGAATGAATACTGTTAACTTTATACCTGCCATTTGTAAAAGGAGTTAGATAAAAATTTGTGCTCCTTTCCAAGATATTTGCCAGTCTTTCCTCTACAATACATGAAGAGATAAAGCCATCAATTTCGCCTATGAGAAATTGTATATGTCTTAATCTTTCTTCTTTCTCCTTAAGTGTGCTTTCAGATAAAACAAGGTCTTCTATACGTTGGTTTCGTTTTAAAATATCATTTTGTATATACTCTATATCATCTTCAATATTTTTAACAGTCTGTTGCCGTTCCTGGATTTTTATTTTCAGTGTATTAATTTTTGAGAGCAAACCCTCCACACTTGTAATGTTAAAACCAGAAAGTAAAGAAGGAAGGTCTCTAAAATTTAATTTCAAACATTCTTTATTTATTTGTGTTTCAATACTGGTTAGATTCAATAATGTCTGCTCAACTACCGTATTTAGGTCATCAAGTTTTAAATTCATCTCTTTTTGCTTTATTAATATGGATTCTAATTCTTCACTTAAATTCTCAGCTAATTGTTGAAATGAATTCAGATTTGTCTCGTCTTGTATTTTTTTTGATAGCAATTGGTCCAAGAATGTAGGTTTTAAACTAAATGATTTTTTTTCACCTATAGCTATATTGTTTGCCTCATGTCCTATTTTTAAGAATTTTTCAAGCAGGTTTGTTATTTGAGGTTCAAGAAATTCCAGTAAGTGATGGACTTTTTTTTCTGAATCCAAAATTAGTGAAGAAGTATTATGTAATTCTGATATATTTTTTATAGTCTGTATGGACTCTTTCTCATCAAACAGAATCTTTGTTTTTTCTTTTTTGATTTCAGATATCAGATTTTCTTTACTTTTTATAAAATTATTGCAAACAGGACATTTATCATTATCAGTGATGTACAATATGCTTTTTTGTTTTATTTCTCCCAAAAGTTGGTTTGAAGATAACAGTTTTTTTTGTTCCTCAAGTCTGTCAACTAAGTCTCTGTGTTGGATTTCCAACTTTTTTAGTAACTCAATATAATTTCTTTTAGTTTTTTTTATTGTTTCTTTTAAAGAATTTACAAATATAAAAATTTCTTCATTGATTACATAATCGTCAAAAAATTTATTAACAAATAAATTAAACTCCTCGACTAAAACCCAAAAATCGCATGAGTGGCCAGTCTTATTTTTGGTGAAATTATCAAATTTATTAATACGAAGTACCTGTCTTAAATTTTTGACCTCTTTTTCAATAAATACTACTTCATTTCTAAGTGTCTTTATCAAATTTATGTTAGTATTATCTTTTTGCAGTAACTCATAAAGGCCGATAATTTTACGGTTTATCTCTTCTATTTTATGTTTCAACTCGACAATTCTTTTTTCTAGAGTTTCAAAATGTTCTTTTTCTTTTTCATACACTTGTCTATTAATATTGCTTTGCATTTGTATTTTATCAAGGTCACGAACTTGTTTTACTATATTTTCTAATGCTATTGAGGAAGGATATAGCGATAATTCATTTCTAAGTTGAGATATTTCTTCCTGTCTGATTTTTAAAACTTTTTGTTTATCACTTAAAAAATTCGTATTTTGGATCAATTCATTACGTTCAGTAAGAAGATTTCCCAATTTAACTTTCAAATCCTTGATTTGTTCAGTCAGATTGCCTGATTCAATTTTTAAATATTCCTTTATATTCTCATCAAATTCATTTAAATTAAAAAGGTCTTTTAAAAGATCTCTTAATTCTCCAGGGTCTGCCAATGCCAGCATATCTACTTCCTTTTGTCTAATGTAGATTGTTTTTTCAATTATATCAAAATCTATACCAATTAGTGATTCAACCTCATTATTTACTAAATTCGTTCCTCTACAAACTTGAAAAAATTTATCATTTTCTTTTTTAAACAAAAT
>CAZHFI010000059.1:0-8391 GCA_964531845.1 uncultured Nitrososphaeraceae archaeon | reverse complement strand
GTCACTGTTTATGATGATTCGCATATAGGCCATGCAAGGACCATCATAGTTTTAGATGTTTTACATCGATATTTCTTGTTTAAAAAAATCAATGTTCAGTTTGTTCAAAATTTTACTGATGTTGATGACAAAATAATTAACAGAGCAAAAAAGGAGAACAAAACCTTTGAAGAAATATCTAAAAAATATATAGATAGGTTTTATGAGGATTTTAGGAAAATAAATATCATTTTATCACAGATACAATTTCCCTATGCAACCAATCATATAGGCGATATGATATCTCTCATCCAAAGGTTAATAGAAAAAAATTATGCGTATCTTACATTAAATGGGGTATATTTTGATGTTAGTTCATTTCAAGGATATGGAAGGCTGTCAAGAAAACCTATTTTAGAACTTGAATCTGGGTCCCGTGTGGAGATAGACCCATTGAAAAAAGATGCGTTAGATTTTGCACTATGGAAATTTTCAAACGAACTACCATATTGGTCTAGTCCATGGGGAAATGGTAGACCCGGATGGCATATTGAATGTTCTGCAATGGTTTTGAAAATACTTGGAGATACTATAGATATTCATGCAGGTGGAAATGACCTAATTTTTCCCCATCATGAAAATGAAATAGCTCAATCAGAGGCAGTTACTGGAAAACAGTTTGCAAAAATATGGCTTCATACAGGAATGGTAAACATAAAATCTGAAAAAATGTCCAAGTCTCTGGGAAATATAATATCGATAAAAAACGCTGTTGAAGAATACAGTGGAAATATTTTAAGATTATTCTGTATTTCAATTCACTATTCAAAGCCCCTTGATTATGCAGAGAGCATATTGGAAGAATTGGTATTAAAATGGAGACAGATCGAAAATTGTGCATTTGAGTTGATATTTCCCAATGATCTAAAGAGTCTTTTGAACAAAAACGGTGGAGAGAATGATTTAGAAAAGAAAGAGATTGAAGAGATGAAAAATAGATGCGATGAATTAATTGATAATTTTTTTGATGCATTAGAATATGACCTTAATACTTCCCTTGCCCTGTCTTTCTTTTTAAAATTTGTTGCAGAGATTAATAATTTTGCAACAAATGATAAAATTAATCCCTCTCTTGCACTGTACCTAAAAGAAAAATTTGATGATTGTATGTATATCCTTGGGTTAAAAATAAACATCCCTGACGATGAGCAGATAAGAGAAATTTCAGAGAAAATAAAAAAAAGAGATCAGTTTAGAATTAACAAAGAATTTGAACAAGCCGATGCTCTAAGAAGGGAATTAATGGAAATCTATAACGTTGAATTAATAGACCATCAAAAAAGAACCATATGGAAAAAAATAGAAAAGATAAAACATATAAAAACTCTGACAGAATGAGCAAAAATACGCAACTAAAAAATAGTTAAAAAATAGATATATGAATAATAGCAACTTGATTATAAAACACTGTCGATTTTAATTTGTTACCATAAAAATAAGTTAATATTAAATTCAAAAAAAGCAGAGTCGTATTTTTACCTAGATAATAATCTAAAGAAAATAAAAAATCGTCACAACAATTACAATTTTATAATATCATAAATAATTGATATTATTTGAACTCAAAAGATTCCGTCATTGTAGGATTTTCTGCTACCATTTTAATTTTGTCGATATTATGGGTTTACTTGCCATTTTCTTATTTTTATCTGATCTTTGCACTTGAAAATGATAGTGTTATTTTTGAAAAATTATTTCTAAAAACAGATGAATTTGGATATGCACATCTTTTTGGTCTTGTCAAAAATAAAATTAGCGAGCCGATATCAAACATAACCGTACAAGCTTCTTTTTATAATTCAGACAATGACATTATAGGAAAATATGAGAGAAAAACAGAATTAGATTCAATAGAATATAACAAAACATCGCCTTTTGAGATTCTATATCTGGATACAGAATCATCTAAAAATATAAAAAATTATACATTATCTGCCAAAATTGAAAATATGGGAGTTACTAAAGAAAAGGCTTTGACGATAGGGTCAATATCATCAAGACCCGATATTTCTGGATTTTATTATATAAATGGACAGATAAAAAATAATGGAGACAGACCGTCTACAAACACAATGATAATATCTACATTTTATAACAAAGATGGGTCTGTTATCGGAATAGCAAAGGCGTTGGCAGAGCCAATAAACATACAAAAAGGAATGTATGCGGGGTTTGGAATTGTTTTTGTTGACAAAGACTTGGTGTTTAAAATAAAAAACTATACTCTGAATGCATTTTCCGACCAGTATGTCTCAGAACAATTTGATAAATAATCCAAATAGAAATTTGCAATCGATTGGATGGTAAAAATAGAGACTATAAACAATCAAAGATACAATGATAAACTTAATAGTGATTACCGATGTACTTTAAAATATTATGGAAAATGCAGATCTCATACTAAATGAAAAAAAATGTGCCCTTTGTGGGACAAAAATAGATGAATTGTCTCAGATCACAATCTGTGCTGATTGTATGAATTGTGCAGATTGCTGTATTGGATTAGAAAAATTATAGGTATTATATAACTGGTGTCTTACTCTACCAATTTTAAAATATCAGTCATAGTAACGATACCTATCACTTTTCCCTTTTCTGAAACCAATACACATTTTGTAAATCTAACTAATGGTACTAGCGCCTTTGCAGGGGTACTTACATCTACAATGGGTGGAGTTGGGTCCATGACCTGTTCGGCAATCATGTTTTTTAGGTCTTTTTCTTCTTTTTCAAGCATCAACTTTGCAAGACCGTCTTCAGTTAAGATTCCGACAATTCTTTCACTTTCAAAAATAGGGATTTGGCTAACGAAATTAAGCCTCATTTTGTCCAAAATGCCATATAACATTTCATCTTTTTTAGCAAAAATAAGTATTCTACTGCAGATATCTCCTGCCTTTATGGAGGAGTTTCCTTCCAAAGTATTTAAAATTTCAAAAATTTTCTTTGCAGTTTCGTAACTAGGTTTGCATCTGCCTGTTTCGATCTGGTTTATCATTGAAGTACTTATTCCAGAAAGTATAGCGAGTTTTTTTTGAGTAATTCCCAGTCTGACTCTTGATTGTTTAATATATTCAAGACTTGGAAACATCTAACCCACTAGTTTCATTGTTATCCTGGCTTTTAAACTATTAATAAATTCTAAAAATTTTCAAAAAAATCGATGTGTATGGTTATCATCAAAAATTATATTATGTGAAATGGGACTTTTATTATTTAATAAATGGATTCTGATATAGCGGCAAGTAAATGGGATTCGGTAAAACGATATAAACTAACAAAGATGATGAATAGACTGGCAAGCATAAATGGCCATGGTACAGAATTAGTAACTGTATACATTCCGCCCAGACGTCCAATATTTGATATAGTTGCACAGTTAAGAAATGAGGCTGGAACAGCTTCCAATATAAAATCAGACCTGACAAGAACCCATGTCCAAGATGCACTAAGCAGAGTAGTAGAACATCTAAAATTATACAAAGAACCTCCGGAAAATGGCCTTGTGATATTTTGTGGCGCAATTCCTACAGGAAAAGGAATAGGGACAGAAAAGATCGAGATTTATTCAGTAATTCCTCCAAAACCAATTCAGATAAATCTGTATCGTTGTGATGACCATTTTTGGATAGACCATCTCAAAGATATGATGAAAGATGATAAGGTGATAGGAATTCTGGCAATAGATACACAGGAAGCAGGACTGGGAATAATGACTGGAGATAGATGGGAAGTTGTTGAAACTTTTACTTCCGGTGTAGCTGGAAAACATAGGCAGGGAGGACAGTCAGCTAGAAGATTTGAAAGACTGAGAGAAAACGAACTAAATGAATATTATCATAGAGTTGCAGACCATGCACAAACTATCTTTATAGACCAATATGGCGTAAAAGGATTGATAGTAGGAGGGCCAGGACCTACAAAAGATAATTTCCTAAAAGAAGAATACCTGGACTATAGATTACAAAACAATGTGATCTCAGTTATTGATTCATCATATTCTGGCGATGAAGGAGTAAGGGAGCTTATTGACAAAATCAATGAACAGGGAGTAATGTCAGAATTAAGATTAATGGAGGAAAAGAAGTTAATAAAAAAATTCATCAGCGAAGTTCATATGGGTAAAGGCCTTGGAGTTTACGGCATTTTTGATGTAATTAATTATTTAAAAAATGGTATTGCAGATATGGTGATTGTTACAGATGATATTACATTTTTACGATTGGAAATAACATGCAATAAATGCCAAAATATCCAAGAAAAATTTATCGAAAGAGCAGACCTGATAAAAACAAAGCAGGACCTTTTGTCAAAACCATGTCCAAATTGCAATTCACCGGACCAGACCAGTACTGAACAAGATATTGTCGAATATTTAGAAGAATTATGTGCAATGAGTGGAGCCCGTCTTGAAGTAATCTCAGGAAGAACAGAGGAAGGTTCACAACTGACAAGCCTGGGAAGAATAGGTGCCGTATTAAGGTTCAAACCAGTCAATAAATAAAATAAAAAAAATAAAAAAGATGTAAAATTTTGTCCTAGTTCATAAATAGATTCAGTCTACTATTTTTTATTATTTTTGATTATTATCAAAATCTGCGTAGGATTTTTGGTTTTAGCATTTCAGGATGTGATTTTAGATTTTTAATGACTTTGAGCATATTTTCTTTATCCTGTGGAAAGGTACCCCCTATTGAGTAAACATTTGAGGCATGATTTGCTCTAAATACTATCTGCGTTTTAGCATTAATATTTGTGATAAGCATTTCAAGTTCATTTAATATCTGTAAATCATCAAGTTCATCAAATGGTTCGTTGTATTTGGTCATAAATTCATCATAAATTCCGTCTTCAAAATGTAGTGTAAGTGCACCCACATATGTCGGAGATGATTCGCTTACCAACTTTGCAGTATCCAATATATGCTCCTTTGAATACTTTAATCCGCCTAATCCAAGAATAATCATGCATGATGTTATGTATCCATGTTTTTTGGCTTTATTGATACTATCAAGGATTGTTTTGTATGTAGCACCTTTTGTTACTTTTTTTAAAACTATATCATTGCCACTTTCTATTCCAATATAAAACATACCAAGACCTTTTTCTTTTAAAATAGCAAGGTCATGGTCAGTTTTTTGTAGAATATTTTTTGGCATCGCATAGCATGAAACACGCTCCAGATAAGGAAACTTTGAATAAATGTATTCAATTATCTGTACCAATCTTGCTGTATTTAGATTAAGTGCGTCACCATCTGCTAGAAAAACCCGTTTAGTGTCAGGATAATATTTTGCCATCAGATCTATTTCTGCTTTGACCTCTTCCCATGGTCGTTCCGAATATTCTTTTGTCCGGTACATGTTGCAAAAAGAACACTGATTAAATGAACATCCAAGAGTTACCTGAAATATCATTGACTGAGCTTCAGAAGGCGGCCTATAAAGAGGGTAATCATAAGCAAGTTCCATTTTATTTATCTATGTAGTAATTTAGCTGATGGCACTTATATTATTACCGTCAGTTTAATTTTGGTTGGGTCAGTTCGTCGCAGGTACATCATAGCTATCCACTCAGACTGGAGCAGCGTATATCACTTCATTCCCATTTTTATAAACAATACTGATGATTTAAAGGTGTATTTTTTAATTTTGGTAAGGTAGACAATTTGAAAGAAAATGTTTGCTAACAAAAAAGTAATATGAAATGAAATGAAGCAAAATGAAGTGTAATGAGGTAAATATCTTTGGACAACTACAGATGACACGTAGTATCAGTTAGGAATAAGATACTGAAAATTTCTTTAAAAAATGAAAATAAACTCATAAGTACAGGTTCTATTTCTTTTTAAATATATCTTATTTTTTATATTTGAGTCGTAGGATAAATATCTAATAATAATGGCCTGTTGGGTTAATGATATTACTATACTAACTTTGTTGTGTTATTGTTAGCAGATTCTCTTGAAAATTACGTGATTGACAGTTTCACTTAAAAAAAGTCTTGTTTAATTAATTGCCCATATCTAGATGAATGCCTTGTTTGTATAAAAAATAACCTACTATTATTAGTATCAATTTGGTTTTTATATGAAACTTGACTTTGCCACATTAGTATTGCATTTGCATTATTTGGATTCTTCTCTGATTTGCCCTTTTAATTAATAAGAATTTTATTGTAAAAGATAATCTTTATCCTCGTACAGACCTCGTTCTAACTTTTTTATAGTTCCATGAATACCAAGTATGGCAACTGGTGGATAGATTAATGCAATAGCTAGCAAAATCATATCAAGTTTTTCTAGATTGCACTTTATCACTAAGATATTTTTGTTTGATTTTATTTTAATTATTTTCAAAAATGCTTGTTCGATTGCTATAATTCCAAATAATTCTGAAGCGAGATTTCGTATAGTTTTGAACAGCATTTCTTGGTCTATAGTAAGGTCTTGTGGTATTAGAACAACATATCTGCGCTTGTCATATTTCTTTAGCATCGTTGTATACCCTTTTTTTTCCCTCAAACCATTTATTAAATTCATACCAATATTTTTCTGGTTTTATCGAACTGAATTTTAATAGTGATTCAATTATTACAGGAGATATTATTTCGTTTCTGGATTTTGAACCGCTTGAAACCAATAGTGTGTTAGATGAAAGTACACAAAATTTAAAAATAATTTTTAAATTTTTTAAGCATTTTGCAATTTCAAAACTGTTTAACCCTCGCATATATGAAAACTGAAACTCAATTCCAAATTTACGGTTAAGTCTTTTAAGTTTGTCTATATACATTTTGTAGTTAAATATATCCTTTAAAACTAAAACATCAAACTTTGATGGATTTTTTACCATCTCATTGATATCATCAGTAACCAAAATGTAATTATTGTAGATTTTCTCAGTTGGTTTTTGGGAAAGCCTCAAAATCATTCTATCATGATTTTTTTTTATAAAATCGATATATTCAAATTTTGAATAGTCCAAAATATCAAGACCTACAACATCGTATCCAATCTTTGATGCCCAGTTAAAGATATTTTCTATTTTGTTTTGATCGTAATGTATGCAAAGGTCTACTCTATTGATAAGAAAAACCTCCTGTATTCATCTAAAATATCTGGACTTTTAAATTTTCTGACTGGTTTGAACCTTAACCTTATAGAATCGATTTCGCCTAGTCTTATTTTCTTTCTACATAATTTTTGTTTATCCAATCTTATGTAAAGATATCCTTTTTCATCTACAAAGTTCTCTATTTTAGACAAATTTTCCTTATCATAATAGCCTAGACCTTGGACTATCTTTTTTATTAAATCAGAAGAATTGTGTCCAAAAACCATAAGTTTCATTAATAATATTTGATTCCCCCAATGTCCTTCAGAATTTGTGATCTCTATTTTTTCTGTATCTAAAGATAGGACATTTTTAATAGAATCTATAATTATGTCTTTATCCTCTGTAGCATGTACTATAACATTTAATTCGGCACTTACAAAGTCCATTTAAACATAATTTAAATTTTAAAATAAAGATTAAATTATAAAAATTCCTTTAAAACTAGTTTTCAGGTTTGTCTGTTTCTGTAGTAGTTCCTTCTTCTGATTCTATTTCTTCTGCTGAAGTTTCTTCTTGTTCATTTTCGCTTTCTGCTTCTATTGGTTCTTCATTTTCGGTCTCATTATATTCATCGTCTGTTTCATTATCTGCTTCAGTAGTCGTTTCACTTGCCATAGTTTCAGTCTCTTGTATTATCTTATTTTCAGCGATTTTTGGACTGAAGATGAGCTTGGTCTTTTTTATTCCAAGATGGCGAATAAAACCTATTTTTTTAGATTCGGCCATTAACTCTTTTGATAAACTACCAGAGGTTGATTCTTGAACGAACTTGTCTACAGTAAGTTGTGGTATTTTTTCTGAAAGATATCGGTCCATTAATAATCTTACTTCATGCTTTTTTGATGTATTTAGTCTCCTCTGACCAAAAGCAACAACTGCGACTCGAAACACATAACCCTCACTTGTCTTGTAGTCTTTAACTAGATTTATCATCGAACTTCCTCGTCTGACAAGACTTCTGAGAAAATCTTTAGCGTATTCATGACCTTTGAATATAGTCCTGGCATTGTTTCCCATTATATTGGTGATTTGAAGATATACCTTGGTTTGATGCTGGGTTGGTTCACCCTTATAAAAATCCCACAATGTATTTTCGATTATCCTTCCTTCTGCACCTTTGACATTGGTTATTGGAAGATAATTCACAGGATTTCCTCCAAATGCGGAAGGTGAATTAATTACTATCCATTGTTTATCCTTCCACTTGTCTCTTACTCTACCGCCTCTTCTAGCT
>CAZHFI010000058.1:0-8485 GCA_964531845.1 uncultured Nitrososphaeraceae archaeon | reverse complement strand
TTCAATAATTCAACCAGATGTGATTTAATAATAGTATTATATAAAAAATTAAAATCAAAATTTAAATTATGCTTACATTCACTGCAAGGTTATCGATATCTTTGGTTAATATTCATATGAAGACCATTACAAGAAGAGGAATACACAATGACAGAAAAAATTAAACTGACATCCGATGAGCTAAAATTGATATCTTTATTTCAAAGTATAACGACTGCTACTGCTCGTGATTGTATACTTGATGAAAAGATGGATCGAGTTATATTTGTGGTTAATAAAGGACAGATGGGATTGGCAATAGGAAAAGGGGGAACGACGATCAAACAATTACAAAGCGTTGTTTCGAGAAAAGTCGAATTAGTTGAATACTCTGAAAACGTTTCTGATTTTTTAAGAAATATTCTAAACTTGGAGAATGTTAATGAAATTAAAATAAATAAAAAACTTGACGGTTCTACACAAGCAGTAATTGTTGTAGATCCAAAAAAGAAAGGAATAGTGGTTGGAAAAGATGGAAGGAATGCAGAGAAAGCTCGCCTGCTTGCAAAACGATATTTTCATATATCGAATGTTTTAATCATAAGTCCGGATCAATTAATTCAAAATAATGGAGTTGAAATGTAAGTTGGCAAAATCACCTTTAGGGTTATTCGCGGGAAGAGTTCTAAAATCTAAAAGAAATAGTTCTAGATGGGCAAACAAATACTACAAAAGAAGGATGTTAATGCTTGATAAAAAAACGAATCCAATGGAGGGTGCTCCTCAAGCTAGGGGAATCGTTTTAGAAAAGGTTGGAATAGAATCAAAACAACCCAATTCTGCTGTTCGTAAATGTGTTAGAATTCAATTAATTAAAAATGGAAAATCTATTACTGCTTTCTTACCACGTGACGGGGCACTTAATTTCGTAGATGAACATGATGAGGTCATAGTAGAAGGTATAGGTGGTTCAATGGGTGGTGCGATGGGAGATATTCCAGGAGTAAGATGGCAAGTCTTTAAGGTAAATGGTGTATCTTTAAAAGAATTGGTTTATGGCAAAAAGGAGAAGCCTAGGAGGTAATTTCAATGAGCGGCAAAGAACAAGCAAAAATTTTGTTATTCAATAAATGGGATACATCCAAGATAGAGATAACAGACCTTGGATTGCAGCGGGTAATTTCCTTAAATCCAGCTGTAGCTATTCCAATATCATTTGGAAGACATGAGCATCAAAGACTAAAAAAAGCAGAAGTAAACATTATTGAACGATTAGCAAACAAGCTAATGCATTTTGGAAAAAAGTATGCTAAAAACACAGGTAGGATGGGGGGGAAAAAGGCAAAAGCATTGAATGTTGTAAAAACAGCACTTGATATAATACATCTTGAAACAAACAAAAATCCAGTTGAACTTTTAGTAAAAGCCATTGAAAATTCATCACCAAACGAGGATACTACCAGAATAGTATACGGAGGAGTAGTGTATCATGTATCTGTTGATGTTGCACCTCTAAGGAGAGTTGATTTAGCACTAAAATTCATTGCTGAGGGGGTAAGAGAATCCACATATTCAAATCCACAGATTATCGAGGAGGCGCTGGCTAAAGAGATAATTCTAGCTGCAACTAACGATATGTCTAGTCATGCTATAAAGAAGAAAAATGAACAAGAACGTATAGCAATGTCATCAAGATGACAATATAAGATTATTCATTATTCAGAGTATTTTTATAACCTATGAAAATAACGTATTATTAATCGCAAGTAATATGAGTAGTAAAGATGAATTCGTATATTCTAAAACTGCTTTAATGAGTACAAGGGCAGGAAAGGATATTTTAAAGCAAGCTCTTTTGAGAGACAAGGGATATAAACAATACAATAAATATAAAGCAAAGTATGAACTGGAATTTGAAGATTTTACAAAAAGATATTTACTTTCGCTACACGAACGAATAATCTCAGATGATTATCCAGAAGAAACATTAGTTAAATTCGCAAAAGAGATGGGTTCTGATGAATTTTTACTTGATGCACAAAAAATAAAAACTATAAAGACAAGACTATCAAGACCAGAAATATTATCGGACAGAGTTCAGAGAATACTTAATTCCAATTTTATAAAGATGACATTTCCAGTTTTTAATGCCTTATTTGATGGTGCCACCAGTTATTTCAAAAATGATATTTCTTTAGAACTAAGAAATGCTATAATTGATGGACATATAATAGCCATCGATTTGAGTGAACCAATGGATCGAATTATGGATAAAGATGAAGATCATGATTTTCTGGATGATTACAGGCTTATGAATCCATATATTTTAGAAATTGCACGAGAAAAAATATCTCTAGGTGGGGATTCAGTTTTAAAGGCTTTTGAAGATGGGTTTAAGGATGCAAGAATTGGACAAATAATAGATTATAGACTGAAATCTAAACCAGAGTCTATTAGTGATGAACACATGATTGGATGTTATAAGAAATATCGGGCAATTATGGGAACTGCGGGCAGAAATATGGCATTTAACCAACCTCCATTAAATGAAATCTATTACTTAGGAATGGCAAAGGCTAGTGAATCAGCTGGATGTGGTAATGAAATGCAAGATGCAATAAATGAAGGTACAATTAAAGTTCCATCATGGCCACTTTATTATTCTCTTATTACGAATGATATAAAAAAAGGATTTGAATTAACTTTGAAGAAAAGTGAGATATATCTGGACGATGCGCGACTGTCACTAGAATTACTTCCTGTAGAATTCGAATTGAAACCTTTTTTAGAGTTTCTGTTTTTAACTGTAAGTCATTACAACCAATATTGGTATAACGATATAGTTAAGAGAGATCTCTTCAAGTATTTCGAAAAAACACTATCTGCTGTTCAAAGATAAATTGGTCAATTTTTCCTATGATGTGGTCAGAGAAATATCGTCCTACAAAAATTGAACAGTTCCTAGGAAATGAAGAATCTAGGACCGTTATTGTGAAATGGCTTTCAAATTGGACCTTTGGAGCAAAACCTCTCCTTTTAATTGGACCTCCTGGAATTGGCAAGACAACTTTTGTTACTGTTATTTCAAGACAATTTAATTTTGATTTGATTGAATTAAATGCTAGTGATGTAAGGAACTCGAGCCAATTGGAATCAATCATCATACCAATTTTAAATAATTCTAGTCTTCATGGAAAAGAAATTTTATTATTTTTAGATGAAATAGATGGTATTTCTGGAAGGGAAGATAGCGGAGGAGTTGATTTCATTACCAAGTTGTTAAAAAACCCATCAGTTCCAGTAATCATGGCCGCGAATACTCTTAACATTAAGATAAAACCACTTGCAAAAATAGCTAGAGTTATTAATTTGTCACCTGTTTCAAAACAACTATTATTCATATTTTTAAATCATGTTCTGAAAAATGAGAATAAAAAATTAGAATATTCTGATCTGATTGATATAATAAATCAAAGCAAGGGAGACATCAGAGTATTATTAACGCTGGCACAATCTAAAACCCTTGGATATTCTGCTCAATTAGAACGCACTTTTACATTTGATATCTCGATGACGATTAACAATTTTTTTTCATCAAAATCTATATCAGAATCTGTTAATTTTTTAACAAACTCTGAAGGATCATACGTTGACCCTCGATTCGGTCTGTCTCCTGAAGAAAGAAGAAAAGATAAGTTATACAGTATTTATACAAGCATTATCAATTCAAATTTACAAGGCAATTTAATGTACGATGTTTTAGATGTATTGTCTATGGTAGATATTTTGATTGGAAGGGTAGGTTCTACTAGAAAGTGGTCTCTATTAAAATATGTTGATTATATACTGGCAACATATATCTTTGAGCATATCAAAAATAAGGGAATAAAATATAATCAATATAATATGACATGGTCTATTTTAGGACCTATTATTATCCGGAGTCAGTCATTTAAAGAATTGTTTACAAAATTATCCAACCTGAGTCATGTATCAAAAAGTGATTTTGGCTCTATTTATTTTCCATATCTTTTAAAAATATTACAAAATTTTCATATAGATATTTCCGAATTTATCAAATCATTGGACTGTGATGAAAAATTACAAGCTATAATATTAAAGGAAATTACAAAAATGTGATTGAATGATGGACGTAACTTCTGCAGATTGGATAGGACTAACTATAAAATATAAAGGAAAATGTTCTATATGTAATAAAGAAATATCTACAGGTGATTATGCTTTATGGTCACGATCACGTAAATCAATTAAACATCCTGAATGTGATGATATGAAAAAGGATCCACTACACTTTACGAACAAGAAAACAAATTTTGAATGTTATATTTGTAAAAATACCTTTGATGATGTGAATAATAACAAGGATTTTGAGGTTAATATCAATTCTGATACTGTGTTAATCTGTGGAGAATGCATCAATTCCGAGGATTCTTATCTGGAATATCAAAAGAGTTTTTTGGACAGTTTAAATAAGACAAAAGTTAAAAAGATGAGATAAGATCTGAATTAATTAATGTCCAGCGAATATGAGCACAATGTAAGCAAGTTATTGTATGACAAAAAAGAAAAACTTGATAAATTATTACAAAATCCTGAGAAGAATAAATATGAGATAGAATTTCTCGAATCAGAGATAATATCTTTACAGTCACTCTTTGAAAATTATAACATTGGTATGAATGTTTTTAGGAGAGCACAAGGCGGACGTTCTACTTTGAGAGAGGTCTAATTACCATATAATAAATCTACATTTAAACAGTTTTATATGATACATTTAAATGAGTTTAAAAAATAATTTTTAAATAGTAATTTCTATGCACGATGAGAAATTCAAGAAACTATATGAGATAAAAAACTTGGCAGAAGGTGCTGGCAGAGAAGATAAGATAGAATCACAGCATTCAAAGGGAAAATTAACTGCTAGAGAAAGAATAGAACTTTTGTTGGATGCTGGCAGTTTTTTGGAATTGGATAAATACGTGATCCATAGAAATGAGGAATCTCCCGATACCAAATATTATGGAGATGGTGTTATAACTGGATTTGGTACTATTGATGGAAGACAGGTGTTTGTGTATGCCTATGATTTTACAGTGTTAGGCGGTTCTTTGGGTGAGATGACATCAAAGAAAGTTGTTAAAGTAATGAATCATGCATTAAAGATGGGTGCTCCCATTATTGGAATAATCGATTCAGGTGGGGCACGAATTCAAGAAGGTGCCCAAAGCCTCGACGGTTACGGAGATATATTCTATCATAATACAGTTGCTTCTGGCGTAATTCCACAGATCACAGTTAGTGTAGGCCCTTGTGCCGGGGGGGCTGTTTATTCTCCAGCTATGACTGATTTTGTTATAATGGTAGAAAATATTGGACAGATGTTTGTTACTGGTCCTGAAGTAGTAAAAGAGGTATTAAGTCAAGATGTATCGTTCGAAGAATTGGGAGGAGCTAAAACACATGCCTCAAAGTCTGGTGTAGCCCATATGGTGGCAAAGAATGAATATGATTGTATGGATAAGATCAAACGATTGTTATCATTTATACCGCATAATAATACAGAGGTTGCTTTTATTGAACCTCTCGACGATAATAACAGACTTGATCCAAATTTAATCAAAATTTTACCAGAGAATCCATATCAGCCATATGATATTAAACAGATCATCTCTAGTGTTGTGGATAAGGGTGATTTTTATGAAATACATGAATTATTTGCACCAAATGTCGTAGTGGGTTTTGCTAGAATGGGTGGAAAAACAGTTGGAATAGTTGCTAATCAACCACAAATCCTTGCAGGTGCGCTTGACATCGATTCATCAAATAAGGCAGCGCGTTTTATAAGATTTTGTGATAGTTTTAATATTCCAATAATTACTCTTGTTGATACTCCCGGTTATTTACCTGGTAAAGATCAAGAACATCATGGTATAATCAGACATGGGAGCAAGTTATTGTATGCCTATTGTGAAGCAACAGTTCCAAAAATCACCTGTATCGTGGGGAAGGCCTATGGAGGAGCATATATCGCTATGGGCAGCAAAAATCTACGTTCAGATATAAATTTAGCATGGCCTACCGCCGAGATAGCCGTTTTGGGACCTGAGGCTGCCATAACCATAATTCATAGAAAGGATTTAAAAAATGCTCCAGATGCAATAGATAAAAAGAAAAAACTATCTGAAGAATATCGTAAAAAATTCGCGAATCCTTATATAGCAGCGGAAAGAGGAATAATAGATTTAGTTATAGATCCTATGGAGACAAGGGCCGTAATTATAAAATCTCTAAATACTTTATATAATAAACGTGAAAGTAGCTTTAAGAAGAAACATGGTAATATCAACCTGTAGGTGAATTCAAATGGTAAAAATTTCAAGTATTTTGGTTGCAAATCGTGGAGAAATTGCTCTTAGGGTGATAAGAGCTTGTAAAGAAATGGGAATAAGGTCCATTGCAGTTTATTCAGATGAAGATATTCGTGCTATACATGTGAAACGAGCTGATGAAGCCTACTATTTAGGTCCGCCTCAAGCTTTTGAAAGTTACTTAAAAATGGACAAGATAATAGATGTTGCTAAATCATCAGGAGCTGATGCGATTCATCCCGGATACGGATTTCTTTCAGAAAATGAATCATTTTCAGAACTTTGTGGAAAAAACAATATTATTTTCATAGGGCCAACAGGTAAGGCAATGGAACTTACTGGTGATAAAATGAAGTGTAAGGAGATAATGAAAAAAGCGGAAGTTCCAACCGTACCTGGTAGTGACGGGATTGTCGACGATGTAGAAAAGGCTGCAGATATCGCCCATTTGGCTGGTTATCCAGTTTTACTGAAATCAGCTTTTGGTGGTGGTGGTAAGGGGATACGTCTTGCTAATGATGAAAAAGAGCTCAGACAGGAATTTGAATTTGCATCTAACGAATCTAAAGCTGCTTTTGGGAAGGCTGCCCTTTTTGTAGAAAAATATCTTCCAAAGATAAGACACATTGAATTTCAATTAGTTAGAGATTCACATGGAAATGGGAGACATCTTTTTGAACGGGAATGTTCAATACAGCGAAGACATCAAAAGTTAATAGAAATGTCTCCATCACCAGTTGTTGACAACAATACTAGGGAACGAATTGGTGAAATTGCGGTAAGGGCCATGACTGCAGTTGATTATTTAAATGCAGGAACAGCTGAATTTTTATGCGATCCGGAAGGAAATTTTTATTTCATTGAGATTAATTCAAGATTGCAGGTTGAACATCCAGTTACTGAATATGTTACAGGATTGGATCTGGTAAAACTCCAAATAAATATAGCTCAGGACCAAGAGATTCCTTTTAAACAAGAGGATTTAGTTTTAAATGGATGCGCAATAGAATGTAGAATTAATTCAGAGGATCCTTTTTTGGATTTTGCACCGTCTGTAGGTAATGTACCAAACTGTAATCTTCCATATGGACCAGGAGTTAGGGTAGACACTTATTTATACCCTGGTTGTAACGTTTCTGGGTACTATGATTCTCTAGTAGCTAAACTGATTACATGGGGAAGTAATTTTAACGAAGCTAGGGTGAGGATGAAAAACGCTCTAAATGAATTTACAATTGAAGGAATTAACACCACAATTCCATTACATAGAACTATTATGGATGAGGAAAATTTCATCAAAGGCAATATTTTTACAAACTATATCGAAAAATTTGGGATTCTTGAATTAATGACCAACAATGCTAAAGAACAAGTCTTGAAAAAATCAAAGGCGGGTATTGCTGCTGCACTGTTACAATCAGAGTTTTTGTATTTGGATCATAAACAAAAAAATACTCTTAATCAATCTTCAACTTGGAAACAATATGGAGGAATAAATTAATGGATTTTAAACTGGACGGAATTGATAATCTTCTTTCTGCCAAAATCATTCGCAATATGGGTTCTGAAATATTCTTAGTGGAAATTGATAATAAGGAATATCCTTTAAGACTGGTTAAAGGCAGTTCTGATGAATTTGAATTTATTCTGGATAATACTTTCTATCATGTCAAGATTATAGAAAATAAAGAGACTTCAGTTAAATTATTAATAAATGATCAATTAGTTACTATTAGAAAACATTCTATCTTAACAGATATAATCGAAAAATCTCTCAGAAGTGGCTTAATAATTGATGAATCAAAGATTATTACCAGTCCAATACCTGGACGAGTAATAAAAGTAAATGTATCAGTTGGGAATTCGGTACAAAAAGGTGACTCTATAGTCATTTTAGAATCAATGAAAATGCAAGTTGGAATAAAAACTCAAAGTGAAGGTATAATAAAAGAAATAAGAGTAGTTGAACTGGATACAGTTTCAAGACATGATACTATTGCAATACTAGAATAAATAACCTTAACATTTGTTAAAAAAATTTTAAAAAAGATAATTACAAAACGGCTCTGTTAACTTAAGATAACTTCACCTCCTAATTCTATTTTAAATTTATGATT
>CAZHFI010000057.1:0-8544 GCA_964531845.1 uncultured Nitrososphaeraceae archaeon | reverse complement strand
TGTTCGCTTATAACTATGAACTTTTTAATGGAATTTTTCACAATAGTTTCTGGTTTGCAATATCTTGGGGTTCGTTACCTTTATTGGCCGGTTATATAATACAAACTAATTCTATTTCGCCTACATCTCTCTTCTTATCATCAATAACATTTTTAATATCAATTTTGGAGATTCGTATATCAAAAAAGTACAAGTTTTTGAGACAAGAATCAAAAAATGATCAAAAAAGCAATACAATTAAAAAATTAGAAACTAGGCTTAAAATAATCAGTATCGGCACCATTGTATTTTCAATTTTTCTCGTAGTTTTAAGATATTACACAACTTAGTAAAATGAAATACCATAATGACAGAGATTTTATTTTTAAAAATTTAAGGACAGGATTATTTGGAATCGATGACATTTCTGATTTTGAAATGATCTTTAAAATAAAATTAAAACATTATGAGAAGTTATTATTAATTAACACAGGATTAACAGAAAATATTTTACAAATAATTTTGGAATCCCCTATAATAATTAACGTTAAAAGACAAACCGAAAGAAATAATATCCTATTTCGTAGTACATATATAGAATTAGCAAATATTCCAAAACAAGTTGTACTAATTGCAAATTCTTTGATATACCTAAAAAAAACACCTACAAATATTCTAGATGAAATTAGGCGTAAGGAAAAAGGGTTAGGGAAAATTATTGAAACGGAACAGTTAGAGACGTATAAAAAATTTGTTAAATTTGGTTACAGTCACAAACATTCTAAACTATACAGAGAATATTATATAATACATAAAAACCAAAAAATGATAAAGATTAGGGAAATTTTATTTTTGAATAATTTAAAAACATATGACAATGTTCAAATTTAAATTCCATGATATGTTAAACAATTATTAACTTACAAATAACATTACTTTCAAAAGTCACAATTTATACGAGGTAAAAAATAATCAGGTATTACCAAAAAACGGGTAATAATATTAAACGAAAATTACTACATGATATAAAGTATGAATCCTGTAATTATCCTTCTACTCATCTAACAACTGTGCCATTTTTTTTGCATGATAGGTAATCATCATGTCTGCTCCAGCCCTCTTTATGGACACCAACAATTCAGTCATAACACTATCTTCATCTAACCATCCCTCTATGGCAGCAGCTTTTATCATTGCATATTCTCCAGATACACTGTATGCACAAACAGGTGTATTTGTCCTCTCCTTGATTTGATATATCAAATCAAGATACGGAATTGCAGGTTTTACCATTACAATATCAGCACCTTCGCTTATGTCCGTTTCTATCTCCCGTAGTGCCTCTTTTCTATTTGTAAAAGGCATTTGATATGATCTTCTGTCTCCAAATTCAGGATATGAATTTGCAGCATCACGAAAAGGGCCGTAAAGTGGTGATGCAAGTTTTGCAGAATATCCAATAATGATGGTATTGGTAAAGCCGTTATCATCAAGATTTTCACGAATAGTATGAACCTGACCGTCCATCATAGCAGAGGGTGCGACCATATCTGCTCCAGCACGTGCATGGCTTGTTGCAATTTTCCCCAAAATCCCTATACTTGAATCGTTATCAACAGTCTTGTTTTTTACAATACCGCAATGGCCTGTCGATGTATATTGACACATACAAACATCTGTAATAATAGCTAATTTTTCCCCAAAATTTTTTCTAATATGTTTTACCGTTTTTTGTACTATTCCATTATCGTCATATGCAGATGTAGCATTAGTATCTTTATTTGATGGAATTCCAAATAGAATAATAGCCTTAATTCCCAAGTCTATTATAGAATCTATTTCAGCGGCGATATCCTTTAACGGGAATCTTTTGATTTCATCCATTGTTTTGATTTTTACAGGTTTTGATATCCCCTCCTGAACAAAAATTGGACATATTAAATCCTTTTTAGAAAGATGAGTTTCTTGAACCAAGTCTCTTATTGCCTGATTTTTTCGTAGTCGCCTTAATCTAACCTTTGGATATGCCATAGATGAACTATTAAAAATCGTGTCTATCATTGTCGTAATTAAATATTTTTTCCATAATTTTCATTAGTTCTAGCTCCTTCCCCATTAAGTTTCCATCTTGCACTTCTTTTCGAAGATTGTTCATTGGAGTTGACATTATCCCTTCAAGAAGTGCATGTGAGAATTGTTCCAATATTTTTATTTCGCGATCACCCAGGTCTTCACCCAAAATCGATAAAGCCTTTTTTAGCTCCCTTTCCCTTATTTTATCAACATTTCTAAAAACAGAAACTACAAATGGCTCGGCTCGTTTCCTTTTTATCATAATATCCATATTTACCAATTCATCTTCAATTATTTTTTCTGCAGAATTAATTTCATTTATACGAAACTTAATATTTTTATCAACAATTATTGCAAGTTTATCAATATTGACTAAAATGACATTTTCAATAGATTCAATAGATTCTTCTACTGTCCTAGGATTTGAGAGATCAACTATAATTAGTGGTTTGCATCTTTTAACCATAATTTTTTTTATCCTCTCAGATGTTAACAGATAATATGGTGCGGTACTGCTTACAAAAATAATATCAAAATTATATAAATTTTCCAATGCCCTATCAAACAAAATAGGCGTCCCTGCCATTGTTTCGGAAAAAGATTTTGCTCGTTCAAATGTTCTGCTAGTAACCATAAATGAAATATCGCGTTTTTTAAGAGATTTTGCAACAAGACTGGCACCTTCACCAGATCCAATTAACAGAATATTTTGATTCTCCAGTGTGGTAGAATATTCTTCAGCAAGATTAACGGCTACCGAACCGACTGAAATGCTTCCTTTATTTATTCCAGTAACGGTTCTTACCTTGCTCCCTACCTTAATAGCTTTATCAAAAATAAATGACAAATTAGAACCAATATACAAACTTTTTTTTGAAAATTCGAAAGCTCTTTTAACCTGACCTAAAATCTGATCTTCGCCCACCACTAAAGAATCAAGACCAGAAACCAGACGAAGAATATGCCTGATAACCCCATCACCTCGCTCTACTTCTACAACTTTGTTTAATTCTTCTCTAGATAATTTTGAAATAGACGACCAATCATTTATGATTGATTGATAGTCTATACTATCTCCAACTGCAAAAACTTCAATTCGGTTGCATGTCTGTAAAATCATAACCTCATCCATATTTCCTTTTTGTTGGAATATTTGATAAGCATAATCAATGTCTTTAAATGTGAATTTTTCTAATATATGAATCGGAGTTTTTCTGAAAGTCACTCTAAGGTTGACAATTTCCGGGAGTTTGACAACAGTAGTCAAATAGTTTCAGTCCCCCATTTTTTTAGTAATTCTAATGTTGCCAACCTTGCTTCCTCCAATTTATTTTCTCCAATTAACGATTGAATATTTTTATCATTGATAATAGAATATAAGAATGCTTTTCTTTCTTTTACCGTTTTTATTTTTGACCGCGCCTCGTTTCTAGCAAATTCTTGTAGTTTTGCATTCTCAATGTCCGAAGGAGTAATAATTTTCTGAATTATTTTTTCTACTTTTATTCGAATTTTCCTTGCCATGATAGGACTTTTACCTTCGGTAGATATAGCTACTTGCATAATACCTTCTATGTTTATTATTGAGGCATACGAAAAGTCGCTGTACTGCGGATCGTCTACAGAATAGACAAAAGCTCCAAATGACCTTCCCTTGTCTACCATAGCACGATTTAGAAGTCTATCGTCTGTAGATGCAAGTAACAAAAAAGAATCCTTATAATTATCCAAAAAATCCAAATTTGAGAAACCAATCTTTTTTTTGATAATTTCTATCTTTCCTTGTTTAGATAATGTTTTTAGATACGAGTTTAATCGATTGCTAATAACCGTAATTTTGCAATCTTGTCCTAAAAGACCGTTGACCTTTCTCATACCTTCTGTTCCACCTCCTATAACTAAGACATGTTTTCCCTTAAGATTGAGGTCAACTATCATTTAATAACACCGTAATTGAGTATAAAAAATTAAATAATAATATTTAAAGTATTATAATTTTTTAATTTTAAAAGCATGTTAATAATACTTTTTAATCAATTTTATAATGTATCAAAAGATATTAGCACTAGTCTTTGATAAAAAAGAAAAATGAAACTTACAAGGATCATGATGATAAAGTTGATACCCATTATAACATTAATTTAAAAAAAGAGGAGGTCAATGAATTTTTGTTGCTTGATTCAATTGAGGAAATAGGTCCTGCTACAAAAAAACATTTACAGGAAGTTGGAATTAATACAATCAAAGATCTGGTAGTAAGGGGGCCATTTGATGTATCTGAAGCCACAGGAATGGAATTGGAAAAATCCGTTTCTTTATGTAATAAAGCCCGTATAAAACTTGAAGAATTGGAAGTATTAGACAAGACATTTACAACTGCTACTGAACTTTATAGAAAGAGGAAAAAGACTGAGAGGATTTCTACAGGTTCTGAAAATTTGGACTCACTTTTTGGTGGTGGTATTGAAGTTGGATCTATTACAGAAATTTTTGGTGAATTTGGGTCTGGTAAAACACAGATTTGTCATACTCTTTGTATAATAGCTCAATTGGAAAAAAACAGAGGAGGTTTAGAAGGTAATGTAATCTATATTGATACAGAGAACACATTTAGGCCAGAGAGAGTTGTTTCAATATGTCAAGCACGTAATTTAGATTACGATAAAATTTTAGAAAACATCATTGTTGCAAAAGCATTCAATAGCTCTCATCAAGAACTCATCATACAAGAATGCGGAAAAATCATTGAACAAAACAATGTCAAATTGCTCATAGTTGATTCAGCTATTGCACATTTTAGGGCAGAATTTCTTGGAAGAGGATTTCTTTCTGAACGTCAACAAAGATTAAATCGCCTGATGCATTTGTTGGTAAGGATAGCAGACATGTATAAAATAGCAGTGGTTGTAACAAACCAGATTCAATCATCACCAGATGCGGTATTTGGTGACCCATTTAAGCCAACAGGTGGGAATGTAGTTGCACATACAAGTACTTATAGAGTTTATTTAAAAAAATCTGGCAAAAATAGAATAGCTAGAATGGTAGACAGCCCATACCATGCAGAACGAGAGGTATTATTTTCATTAAGTGAAAAAGGTGTTTCTGATCCCGTATAAAAATGATAAATGATTTTAAATTAAGTATGATATTGTAATCGATAGCAGATAAAGATAATGTTAAATTAAGGTTTTTTGACTAATGTTATAATATGCCAAAATCTCATGGTACTCGTAGAAAATCAAGGTCGATTCTAACAAAAGGTAACATAGTTAGAGGTATTTCTTATCTTTTAATCAATTATCAAGTAGGAGATAAAGTAATAATTGATGTTGATCCAAGTGAACATAATACAATCCCTCATAGAAGATTTCAGGGTAAAATAGGGATTGTAAAGGGAGTTGGAAAAAGAATTGTAAAAGTAGTTGTAAAGATAGGTAATAAGGAAAAGATTCTTCAAACTCGAAGGAATCATATAAAACCAATAGTTACAACAAACAATGAAAATACAGATATTGAAAAAAAGGTTTCTCAGTAGATGACAGAAATACTTAATAAAAGAATAATCTCGCTGCCTCAAGCAAAAGAAATTCTGGACAGAATAAAGATTGAAGAGATGGACCAGATCCAGAGATGGACATATGATTATGTGGGCAAATTCGCCAAAACTAATTCTGAAAATGCTGAAAGAATACTAAAAGATTTAGTGGAAAAATGTGATTTAAAAGAAGAGGAGGCGGTTGAATTGATAAATGCAATGCCTAACTCAATAGAAGAGTTAAGGGCTTTTACATTCGGATGGAAAAAATTAATTTTAACAGATACCCTAGATAAGATACTTGAGATCTTAAGAAGTATAAAGACAGAATAAATTAAAAGTTAATCAATATCCTTTAGGATGAATATAGATATTGTCAACATTACCTTCTGACTTTCATAGTAGGGGTTCGTATCATGATAAAAAAAATTTTCCCCCGAGAAAATACGAAGAATATGCCCATATACTAGATTTTATGATCAGAGGAAAATCCATAACAGTTAGAAATAAAGAAGGCATAATTATTCAAGCGATAGGCGAGGAAAGGTTAACATTACTTGAATTGCTTGGAGAACAAGGGAAAAACTTCCAAGTAGGCGAAAGAGTGTATATCGGCAAAGACAGTAGGGACAAAATAACTAGTGTCTTGGGCAGGATGGAATACAATAGTATATCACAATCTGCAAAAAATGAACTTTCATCCGTAATTGAGAAGATAGTTAAAATAAATGAAAAAAGATTTGTAGAGTATATAAATATAGCACAGCCTATTACCCCAAGAATTCATGCATTAGAACTTATTCCCGGTATAGGAAAAACGTACATGATGGCAATAATAAAGGAGAGAGAGAAGAAAAAATTTGAAACGTTTGAGGAGATACAAGAAAGAATAGGGGTCAAAGATATAACAAAACTAATTGCCAAAAGAATTGTTGAAGAAATCACAGGAGAGGCAAGGATGAATCTTTTTGTCAGAAAATAGGTGGATTAATTGATTTTATTTTTGCTTATCAATCTAAATAAGAAAAAGTAATAATAATTTAATACAATTCTTGCTAGCTTATTGCCACCTTCCATGCAGGAAGAATTTCATTCCATCCGTTTGTTATATCCTGTACCCATGCACCCCATAATTTTACCTTATCACCGGGTTTTGGTATCATAACATTTGTGGAATTTTGATCCCTCGGCATAACCTCAGCAACTAATAACCCTTCAGTATCAGCTTGATTGCTTTGATTTAATAAATGCAGATATTTTTCGTCCAATGCTAATGTGAATTTATATCCTCCGTCATCGGTACTTATTACGTGATGAACTAGTCCATCAGCTTCTTCACATTGAGAATTAATTTTGAACCTTTGTGGATCTTCTACGCCCTCTAAAACATAACCTTGTGCACAGTTATTTTTGTCTAACTCTGTTTGAGTATAAACAGCTTTTCTCAAACTCGGTTTATCTTTGATTTCAATAGTAATTTTTCCTGTATCATTAAAACCATTTTCATCTGATATGGTGTAATTAAATGAATCAATTCCCGTGAAGTTTTCGTGAGGATAGTAGGTTATTATTTTTTTGTTTGCATTTAGAATAGCTAGTCCACCTTTTTCAGTAATTGTTTGAAGTGAGTTTATATGTATAGTATCATATTGATTCGGGTCAGTATCGTTGAACATAGCCGTACGGATAGTTATCTTCATGTCTTTGAAGGTTGAATAAAAGTCATCGTCTGCATGTGGTGGTTTATTTTCCTCGGCTTTTCCCATCTCTTTTGATATGCTAAATCTATCCAGTACTACTCCTGAATTTGAATAAAATTTACCATCTAAAACAGTACCGTTAGAGTTAAGATTGACATTTAAAAATCCGAAATCAGAATTTTGTTGATAAACAACATACGGTGCATTATCTTTAAGATAATGCGAGTTAACTCCACCGCTACCTATGACTAGGAAAATTGGTCCTGCTGGATTAAAGTAAGTATTTTTATTTTTATCTGCAATAATCGGATTTGGTGGTACATTTTGGTTATATGTTAGTGGATAAGTTCTTTGATAATTATGCAAATGACCTTGAAGGACCAAATCAACACCATATTTATCATAGATTGGATGATATGTTTCTCTTAAATCCAAATCAGCCTGGACCGATGAAAGCGAAGTATATGCAGCTTTATGTTGTGACACTACTATCCAATCTGTATTTGGATCTTTGGAGGCTTTTTTAAGATCATTGATAATAAAATTGTATTGGGCTGAACCTATTTGGTATTGGGTCTCTGAAGATATTACTAAAAAGTGAATCCTTTGATAATCAAAGCTGTAATATTGTCTGCTTAAATTAAAATTACTTGTATATTGATTTAACAGAACCGGAGTTTCAGTATCATGATTTCCAATTATAATTTTTGTTTTCCCCTTAATAGGATTTATTTCATCTAACCAGCAAGTTCCATCTTCTGTATATGAAAAATCGCCCAATGCCAAAAATAGTTCTGCATCTTTTCCTTGGATGTTTTTTATCGTTTCTTGAGTATTTGAATTGCATCCAAAATCACCTACTGCAGCAAAGTTAAATCCACTGTAGGGGTCCGTGTAATTAATGGTTTTGTAAAAATCACCATTTTTGTGCAAAGGTTCTTCTTCATCTTTGACAACTTTTATATGTTCGACTTCTTTTTTGTAATTTTCTCTTTTAATATTTTCATCCTTACCTACGAAATTTTTATAAAACTTTGATTTGGTAACTAGCGATTTTATATCTTTTAGATCTAGTTTATCAAAATCTAGAAAATCAGATGTTTTCCTGTTTTTGTATTTAATATATCCATCATCTTTGGTTTGATCTTTAGAATTGTCTTTGTTACTGTCTAGACCTTTAAAATCAGGTATCTTTATCTTTGGTATCTTGAAACCGCCATCATCTTTGGTTTGATCTTTAGAATTGTCTTTGTT
>CAZHFI010000056.1:0-8583 GCA_964531845.1 uncultured Nitrososphaeraceae archaeon | reverse complement strand
TAATAACGAAGCCGAATCAAGACCTTGTTATCTTAATTTTTAGTAGTAATTTCTCTAAAGTCATATCTCATAATCATCGACACCGATCATGATAACATAAAAGATTCCAAAATTAGAACACTACCGTTATCAGTCCCACCGAACCCGAATTTTTGAAGGTGAGTTCAATAGGTGTTTTGATAGATTTGGAGCGGCGTTTGAAGGTTTGAATTACCTAGAGTTCGGCATTCGGGGTAAAAATAGAGAATTCCTATAGAACAAAGTTATAAAAGATTTGTATTTTAATTTATCATTTTAATCACGATTTAAAAAAAAGTTATTGTGTGGAAGACCAACTAAAGCCTGATCTCATGCTTTCATCAACTGGAAATGGCGGTCTTGGGATTTCAGTACCAAATATTTTTTCAAGACAATCCAAAATTGCGTTTATTTTGTCTTCGCTAATACCTACATATGATGCCAATGTGAAAAGATAACCACTTATGGTTGCTCTATATTCAGCATTATCGATATTTAGGTCTAAACTACTACATATTTCTTCAAGACTGTCATAATCTCCTGCAGTGTATTCAATAACCGCTTGGATCAAATCATCTAATTCCTTTTCAGTCAATATCCTCGTAAAATATTCTTCACCTGTTTGTGGTTCTTGTTGCTGTTGCTGTTGCTGTGTTGTATTATTTACAATGTCTGGACTGTTGTTTATCTCGTTCTCATTCTCACACTCTGTATCTTTTTTACACTTGTTTTTCTTTTCAATGTTGGCCTCAATTTCAGCCTCGTTTTCTTGCTGTGCAAATACATGACTTGAAGAAGAATACATCCACACTTCCCAACAATATGAAAGAAAGGAAAAGCATTCCAAATATTGTTGCTATGTTTAGTTTGGACAATTCGGCTCTGTTAATTTAAGATGATTTCTTCACCTCCTAATTTCTTTTTGAATTTTTTATTTTAGTACATTAATTTTCAGGTACCAATACATTGTCACATAAGAATTCAAAGTATATAATTGTGTATAGTACAATACACGGTACAAGTTTTTATTTTTATCTTTAAGGGTGGTGAGTTTTCGGAACTAATAATAATTGTACCTGATTTTGAGTCTTTAGTATTATAAAAGCGGCCTTCTCCATGACCTGAAGTTATATATCTTTATATTCTCTGTGTAAATGATTCCAACCATCTTCAAATGGTAATAAAAAATCTAAAATATTTTTTTTATCTTGCTCAATTTTTTGTTTTAAGTCCTTGTAATCATCTGAATCGTCGTTTTTTAATAAATTGTATGTTGACTCTTCAATTTTTGTATTGATGTTATTTATTTCTTCATTTAATCTATAAGAAATATCTTCTTTTTTATCTAAAAGATTAGCACAAATTTCTAAATAATCATCTGATTTAATATTGATAGTAGTACTTTGATTATTAGATGATCCCCAAATTAAATTCCATTGACTATGACCAAAGTCTAATTTAGTGGTACAATTTTTGGCTGCTGAATTACCTTTGTTTTTTATTTTAATTCTTTGAATATTATATGGTGTGTTTTTTACATACCTATGATCATGAATTTTTTCATTGAAAAAATATATTGGAATTCTTTTTGTTTGAATATAAGTTTCGGTTTTATCTAAAATAAGTTTTGGTTTGTCAAATCTATCCAGTGAATATTTACCAAGGTAATTAATAATACCAATGAATGAGGAACCGTTCGTATTATATCTATAATTTCTACCAAATTAAATTTTTAGTATATTTTTCATATATAAAAGATGACATTATTTGTTAAAAATTCGTAGGTCAACCCACGAAAAAGTTGGAGACAGTGGTTTGTGGCACAAATTTGAGATGAAAAAAGGATTTTTAATTGGTGGTTGTCATACCAAAGGTTTATTCAATTTTTTAATTATTATTTTAATATCAAATCAAATGAAAAATGATCAGCATCAAAGAATCTTAACTGGTCTTAATATGAAACAATTTTTTCAAATTTTTTGTATCCCACTTACTAAAGTTAAACCCATGATAGCAGTATATAATTATGTATGATTTATTGGATCATCACTATTGACATATCCTAATAGTTTATCATTTTGTTGAGCTAATACTTGTCCATCAAGTGAGAAGGTTAAAAATGTTGCAGCAATGACTAATACTGCGACACGAAGAATATACATGTTATTTATTATTTATATATTTTTTCCTTTTTTTATATTGTTTCCTAAAGCTGGTCTATAAATATACCCCATCAATAATACATGAATACGATAATTATGTACTCAACAAATGAATTAATCTTTTTTGTTTGGAAGATGATCTAGTTTTTAAGCAGATTAAAATAAGCACCGTTTAATGACTGTTTATATGAAATGACAATCTATTTATGAGCAGTAACCACTATTTTCTAAATGAGAAAAGTCAGTAGGACAGAGTACAATAATAAAGATATTGATGTAAATATCTCTGAAATTTCTGATGGAATCTATAGAATATCTGGATTTTCTAATGAATTTAAAATAACATTTAATCAATTTCTAATCGATGATGAAAAACCGATGCTAATTCATACTGGTCCCATTGGAATGTATGAAAGTATAAAAGAAAAAATTAAGGAAGTAATTTCTTTAGAAAATTTAGCGTATGTGTCTTTTTTACATTTTGAAAGTGACGAATGGGGCGGAATGGAATTTTTAGAATCTACCGAAGCGAGATTAGTATGTAGCGATCTGAGTTCTAAACTTAATCTGATGGGATGGTATAAAGTTCCTACAGACCATATCGCAGTTTGGGATAATGAAGTTCTTAATACAGGAAAGAAAAAATTTAGATTCATCATGACACCTCATGTACATCACTGGGACAGTATGATGATATTTGAAGAAAACACAAAGTCATTGTTTACTTCTGATTTGTTTATCCAGCCTGGAAGAAACGGTTCTGTCATATCCGAAGACCTATCAGAATCAATGATTAATCTTTACAGAGGCGTTGGAATATTTGCAACTGAAAAACCAGTCAGAGAAACTACCAAAAGACTAGAAGTCTTATCTCCTGAAATAGTATATCCCATGCATGGCTCCTGCATTGACAAATCGATATTTTCAAAATATACAGAAGCGATAATGAAAAACGATTTTGCCTATTCTGGAATTTTATTAGGACAGAAATTGGAAACCGGTATTAGTTGATTTCATTTTTTATATAAATCTAAAATATACGATACAAGTAGAGAACTGTTAATTACTATCACATACTAGTGTATTACGACAAATCTATATCATCTAATTATGAACGTAATCACCAAAATTGCTTTAAGAAAGTATATGAAATTTAATGATATTTGGACTAAGATTAAAGTCAACGGATGATTCATTATTACTTCAAACGATCGTATTATTCTCACTATTACTATTTGTGTTTCTTTTCTCATTTTATAGAGTCAATATTTGGAGAAAAAGTGGTCTTTCAAAATAAAGATAATTTCTATTGCCTCGCTCTCTGATTTTCCTGCCCATAAAACTTTTTTAATTTCTTGTTCAAGATATGTTTCTCTACCCTTTATCGAGCCTTGAGGTTTATTATCTTTGACTCTTTCAACATATAATTTATAAAAATCATGTGCAAGGTCATCTAATGAGATTCTGTCTTTATTCTGGTGAGAATATGAAAGAAGACATTTTCCCAATCCCATTTTATAAGTAGAAGCATTTTTGCCATAAAGTATTAATGCACGCCAGAAATCATGAGTTTGTAATTCCATCTCAATAATGCGGATATATAATACTAAAATATTTAAAATTTAATCCTAAACGTCACAAGAAATATTATTTACATGAAATATATTTTAGATTTTCTTTATCAAGGTTACAGAAGAATACTATCGGAAGTGCAAAATTAAGCTCAATATATGGAAAATTTTAAGCGTATGTAAATATAAATAATCAATTTTTAGTAAAATGGATTATAAAAATAAAACGGAAACTGCATTTAATATGCATCGTTATCATTTCGTCATATTTTGTCTCACATCTGTTGTTCCAAGATATTTTTTCTTTAATTTTCCAGTATGTCTATCTTTCCAATATCCATAATAGTAAGGACCGTGTGGACATCCACGACATTGATTACCACAATTTACACTTTCTGTTCTTATTGTGGCATATTGAGGAATTGATTTAAAATAGGCAATTGACTTTTTGTACTCAGAATTTTGTGTTGATATAATTGTTCCTAGTTTGTTAGATATTGTATTTACACATTCTTGTATACGTTTTAGTCGATTGTCTCCATATTTGGCATATACCCATGCATCAATTGATATATTCCTATATTCCTGTTTAAGCTTCATATCCTCATACGGTTTTTTTGCTTTTGCATCTTGCAAATTTTTAATGATTTTCTCTAGATTGTTAATATTTCCATAATCAATTTCATAAACCTGTTTTTTGTAATTGTAATACGTTCTTCTTGAAATAGGTCTTTTATGAAAAAAACCGTTGATAAACTCTAATACTTGTTTTTCATTTAATTGAAAATATTCACAACTTGATACTAATGCTAGTAAATTTAGTTTCTGTTTTCTTGATAATTTCAATAAATGATATTAGAGAATAGTAAGCTATCAAGTTTTATATTAAAAATACATATACATAAATTAGTCTATGGAAATCAATTTTAATATTGTTATAATTAACATAATTGAATTTTTATAATTATATTCGATAAATTTAAGATAACCATGTGATATTTTGTTTCTTAAATTTTCTCCATTAATCTCAGTGTATTTTAATTTTAAATAAGAAACCATATTTTGTCCTATAAGATTTTTTATCTCGTCCATGTTTAATAAACCGCCAAATTCTTTGTACATAATTTTCTCTTCCTTTTCTTTTAAAAAATTCTCATTATAAAATTCTAATAAATTTCTAATTATAGCTTCAAGTTGAGTTGTTAATATTGATATTGAAGCAACATATTGTTTATCAAAATGATGTTTTAATCCAGTTTCTATCAACAAACTGATATCATCATATAAAAATTTCGATTTTTTAATAAAATCATTCAGACAATCAAAACTAAAATTTTTCTCAATTTCCAAATTATTTATTTCATTTGTAAATGATGATTCAAAATATTGGATACACAAAATTTTGTAATCTTGAAGTGTGGACTCCTTAATTTCATTTTCTTCGTTAAGCACTTTTCCGGATTTTCCGATTTCGCTCATTTTTTGTACTGGAATAGCATAAGAAAGAGGATGTTCATCCATCTTCTCATATATTTCATTTTGAATGGCAGTATCGGATAAATCTGTTATAAATTTTGAGAATATATTGATTATACTTGGGATTACTTCCGATTTATTTATTGTTATATTTTTGGATATAGTGTGTTCAATTCTAATCTCATCACAACTATAATATTCTAATTTATTATATTGTCTCATTGCATTCATACAATGGTTGTATTTTTTATTATTGCCAGCTTTTTTGTAAAAATTAGCAGCTTCCAGAAAATTCTTACTTGCGATTAATTGTCCATTTTGTTCGGAACTTAATCTAAGATTACCTTCATCTTCAAGAGAATTTCCGAGTAATTCATAATGTTTTTTCCTTAATTCTTCCTTCCTTTCATCAGCTATTTTAAATAATTTAATCAAATCTATTGTAATTTCGAGTAAATCTCTTTGAATATACATCTTGGAAATTTTATTATTAAAATTTACATTTTCTTTAGAAAGGTAGTTTATTCCTTGATGTAGATATGAATATAATTCATGTATTTTATTTTCGTCTTTATTGGTTTCAAGTAACTTAAGCAAAAAATACGATGGCTCACTTAACCATCTAAATACTTTATTTGAATTTACATCTTCAACAATATTTAATGCACTATCTTTTATTCGATTTTTTAGAATATCATCTTTTAATGCATATAATTCAAATAAAAAAAAAGAATATGATAAAAGATAACATGGAAGAATATAATTTAATGATGATTTTTCTTTAGATTTAATAAAATTCGAAATATAATTCAATGCAATTTCTATTGTTTGGTTAAGATAATCTTTATTCTTTGTTATAAACCAACATATAAAAGAATATCTAAGTTTGTCAGATTCATTCGAAGTAGTTTCTCGTAATCTATCATCGTAATATGAAGAATTTTTATTTACTTTAATAAAAGCATCAACTTTATCATTGAATTCTTTTATATATTTAGTTTTTTTGTTTTCATATCTTTTACAATCAAGTCTTTCAAATATATAAGATATTTTATTCCATAATATCAAAAGGTCTTTTTCTAACTTTATTTCGTTAATTATTTTTTCATCATTGATTTTATTTAATATTTCATCACAAATTATAAACTTGTTTGTTGCTGCAGGATTATCGTAATTTATTATAGAATTAAAGTCTTCCCAAAAATTAGAGGGATCTGAATTCATTAATAGCATTTACTATAAAAGTAATATATTTTAATAGAAATAGTTTATGTAAATATTTCAATTTAGTGCTATATTACGGTAATTTAGAGGTAAATATACTATTACACAGGTATTTTTTGTACTTGCATTTCAAATATTACTAAATATCTCGAATTTTATTCTGTTAGTACAATTAACATAAATTTTATATTACAAATTTAATTAGAAATCATGTGTCCAATGGATATAATATAACGAAAGAGCAACTTTTGTATGAATATTATTCCTTAGATTCATTAACATATATTATAGACTCCACTATAATTCATGTCAATACCTTAAATAATCTAGAATATCTTTCATCAAATCCATTAAATGCAAAAAAAATTGCTATATTAAGATATGAAGTAATTGCTAAATTCTGTCATTTGGCAGAATGCTTAGGCGCATATATACTAGCTTATCGTAAGTGGACAGATAGCAGTAGTCTCTATGATGTTAAACATTCACATAGTATCTTGAAATATCTTTCTGAATACAAGACATTTGAGATTGATGATTTTTATAAAGAAATAATTGAAAAAAATAATATTGATTACATGAAGTTATTTGGATATAATTGTAGTTTCATCAATACAAAAATTTCTAAAAAAATTGATGAATCAATAGAGAAAATAAAAATCGAATTGAAAGAGATTGCAGAGATTTATTGTTATCATAGACATTCATACAATGCATATAAACATGGGTATAGAATCTGGCTTTCTAAAGATTATCAACAGAATATTGATTTCATTGCATTTCGAGATAAATATTTAGAAAACAGTGACCAAGTTTTTGGTGATATTGCAGAAGATGTATTCAAAGAAAAATATTTGATAACAACCGATGACGATTCTTTATCCATAGTAAAAAATTTAAGTAATTATTGTAAAAATTTATTTCTTATAATTCGAAATAATCACAAAGCTCAACTAAGTTATTATAGAAAGGTAGATATGAGTCCAGCAATTAGTCTTATTAATTCAGAACATAATTTGATAATGGATAAAAGATAAATTATTTCAATAACTCGTTTTAGTTTTTTACCTATTTTTTAGTTTTTCATTTATATTATTTATAAAGTTAGACAAAATTCGATAAGATGTGTATTAGTTAGTTATTCTAAAGCATTACAATTTTAGTTTAACTTTCCCAATAGAGATATACCAGACAATAGAATCATACTATATGCATGAGTCCACTCCAGACATGTCCGCCTCATTTGTGAAATAGGCATATACTTAGTCATTTAAAAAATAATCATCAAAATTTTGATATATTTTAAATCTGAAATTATTTAACAGAATGAGGAGATGTGTTTACTACGCTAAGGTGCTTCTAAATCATTTAATACAATACAATTATGATTCACATCCAATTCCATCGCCATCTCCATCAAAATTATTTGGATCTGGTGGTCTAACTTTGAAATTCTTCTTTCCAACATCTTTACAGTCCAAATCATCTGAAGTCACACAAACAGTAGGATAGGAATCATCACAATCTTCGTTATCATTATCTTTTGAGTTGTCATCATCCTCATCATTGTCGTTATTGTTTTTTGATTTTTTTGATTTATTATCATCGTCGTCTTCCTCATCATTGTTTGTTGATTGCTCATCATCTAGATTATAATGTGGAATATCATCAAGATTTTTGCTAATATCTATCGATTTTATAATTTTTTTGGCAGTATCCAGATTTGAATCATATTTTAGAATATCAGATACATAAGCAAAAGTATATTCTTTATTTTCCAAAGAAGTTATAATACGAAATACCTTTAGCACTACTCCATCCTCACTTTTGATATCATTTTCATCAGATTTTGTAAACGTGTATAGTGCATTGTATGCAAGATTATCTTCAGAAATATAGAAAGGAGACAATGTTACAAGATGAAAATCTTTCCGAGATTCTTTACGACTATCGAAATAATCTTCCACATATTGTTTTAAATCAATATTTGCAGGTAATTCATTTGACCTAACTTCTACATATAGGTTGATTTCTTTTAAAACTCGAAAGCCGTCCTTCAGGTTCACTATTTTCCAATCTGAAGGATGTTCCAGACTTATTCCCAATTGTGCATTTGTATGCTTTGTTGCACA
>CAZHFI010000055.1:0-9024 GCA_964531845.1 uncultured Nitrososphaeraceae archaeon | reverse complement strand
ACAAGTTCGTTAATAAAATTCTTCTCTTCTACATCATTTTTATCTTGTCCAGATAATGCATTAAAAACATCCATAAATATCTTTAATTTTGAAATTTCACTCTGTGGTTTACCATGTAAAACCCCCAAATCCACTTTGCCGGTATTAACATCTACTCCGGCAGTTTCTAACATCCTTTGGATTAAATATATCGCTCTTTCTGCATCATCACTCTCAACTTGGTCTTTTAACAATAATTTGGATCGTGCAGTAGCTAACCTTACTAAACCCTCAAGTTGTCTTGGGGTAACAGTTATCATACTATCAGAATCAACATTTCTCATTTTCATATAGTATCCTCGGACTATATTGATTGCTTCTTGGGTTAATTTTGGTTCAATTTGCTTTGCATATTCAAGATATTTACTAAATAGATCGGTATCTATCGTTGGCTTTGCACTATGTTCTGAATCTCTATGTATTTCCAATATGTGACTGGCGATTCTACTATCTTTTTCTTTTTCGGGAATATCACGTATTACATAGATAATATCAAATCTAGTAAGTAAAGGGATCGGTAAGTTAACATTTTCAGTTATGTTCTTGTACGGATCATATTTGCCATACATTGGATTTGCAGCAGCCAGAATAGAGGTTCTTGCGTTCAAAGTAGCAACTATACCACCCTTTGCAACTGAACATGTCTGTTGTTCCATAACCTCATGTAAAGCTGAACGATCTTCTGGTTTAATCTTATCAAACTCGTCAATACATACTAATCCTTGATCTCCTAACACAACAGCTCCTGCTTCTAACATCAATATTCCTGATTTATCTCTGACTACTGCTGCAGTAAGTCCTGCGGCTGTAGATCCTCTTCCAGAAGTATACAGGCCTCTGGGTGCAATTTTTGCAGCAAATTTCAACATTTCTGATTTTGCAGTTCCGGGATCACCTACCAATAATATATTTAAATCACCTCGCCTTGTGGAACCATCAGCAAGTTTTTTTGTTACTGATCCAACTATTAATAATAATATAGCTTCCTTGATTACTTCGTGACCATAAATATGTGGTGCAAAAGATGATATTAATTTGTCATAAGCATCAGACCTACTAGATATTCTAACTATTTGTTTTTCATCTTCACTACTTATTGCTATTCGTTCAACAGTTCTTTCTTCCTTATTTCCTGCCCTTCCTCCCAAATATTCTATATTATTACCTTCCATTCGTAACTTAAACAAACTTGTTTTTGTTTGTGGAGAAAGCTGTTCCTGTTCAATTCTAACGACACCTGTCAACATTATTCTGTCACCTGGCCTACATTGGTCTACCAGATCTCCCATAACGGTTACTTCCAAATAATGCGGAAGGTGACCAGCAGGAAGATCTTCTGGTAATTCTTGTAATCTAACTAATTGAAAATCAATGAAAAAACTTTTTTCTGGGTCCATCTCCAGTTCTTTTTCAGAACAATTTCTGCATTTTAAAGGTTTTTTAAGTACCAGACCTTTTAGCTGAGCATCGGTTATTTCGTTACAATTAAGACATCGATATCCTATTTTTTTTGCCAGCGGTTTAACCTCTGAAGACCTTACTACCATTCCAGAAACACCGACTAATTTATCAATCATTTCTGCGTTAATTTCGCGTAATCCCTTTTGGACTGTATAATTGCCTATTCTGACTTTAATGCTATTTTTAATTTCATTTGCATAGTCATGATGGATCTCATTTAAAATCGAAAATATTGCTTCATGAAATGCATCAAACATTTCATCTGGATGATGAGTGATTTGCTTTGCAAGTTCAGGGATAAAAGTATCAAACTCGATATAATCAACCAATAATGAAGACATATTTGATGCCATCATGTTGTTTATACGTTCAAAATATTTGTAATTTCCATCTTTATCTTTAAATCCACGTAAGAATCGCTCCAATTCATTTGCTAATGCTGATTCTGTTTTTTGTTCGCTCATTTTTTCATTATCACTTTACTTTTAAATTCGTTTGAAGAATCGTGAATTAAATGATAGAGTTCTTTTTCCTCAATTGATAATTTTTTTTCTAACTCTCCACTTAGAGGTGATGCGACTGCTAATTTTACAATTTTTTCCAATCTTGAGGCTACAAATGAATTGAGTGCAATTATTGTGTTTTCTCGTTCACGTTCAAACTCTCTACCATTATTCAAACCATCGATATAATCATTAACTCTAACATAAAAATCAGGGTCTATACTAGATAGGTCATGAGGTTTCGAAATCCTTTCACGATTTATAGCTCTTGAGATATAGACTGAAGTATCTGTATCTTGAATTTCTAAATAATTTTTAACTTTCAATAATTTTGCAATCCAACGTGGAAGAGTGGATATTTCGCCAATTTTTGCATCTACATTAAAATCATCAATTGATATTGTAAAATCGTTTTTAAAAGTTACACGAACTTCTTCCATAAGATATTTGATATTTTGTATTTTTTGTGCCAAGTCAAGTATCTTATAGAAGTCGTTTGTCAACATATTACTATACTATATTTTATTCAATATTAACGATAGTAAACTTAAAACTGAGTCTAAACATCATTTCACATATTAATTGAGATGAAATCAACCAACAAACTGAAAGAAGATGAATCCATTAATAAATATTCTAATTTGATGTGGGTTGAAAAATATAGGCCTAAAATGATTGAACAGGTGGTTAATCAAAAAGATATCCTACAGGCACTAAATAATTTAAAAAAAAATCCAAGTGAGATGCCCCATCTATTATTTGCTGGTCCAGCTGGTGTTGGAAAAACTACAACCGCATTATGTTTGGCGCATGAATTACTTGGCGATGATTGGAAAAATGATACACTAGAATTAAACGCATCAGATGAGAGGGGAATAAAAATGGTTCGCGAAAGAGTTAAAGAGTTTGCTGCGGTAATAAAACTTACTGGAATTTCTGAAATCAATAATGACAAGCCGTTTAGAATTATAATTTTGGACGAAGCAGATGAGATGACTTCTGAAGCTCAAACTGCTTTGAGAAGAATTATTGAAGATAGTTCAAAAACTACCAGATTTATTATTATTTGTAATTATCTTTCTCAGATTATTGAACCTATACAAAGCAGATGTGCAGTTTTTCGATTTAAAAGATTAAGCAAGGAAGAGATTGCAGAACATCTTAAAAAAATTTGCAAGTTAGAGAAAATTCAATTTGAAGAAGAAGCTATTGAACAGATTTTTGATTCTACTTATGGAGATTTACGTCATTCTATCAACATTTTACAAACAGCAGCTGGAATGAATATGGATCACATAACGAAGGATAACGTTAGTTCTGCGATTGGTTTATCTGGAAGATCAAAAGTCGGTGAAATAGTCAGACTCGCTTTAAATCGAAAATTTAATGAAGCTAGAATAAAATTAATGGAATTAATTCATGTTTATGGAATGTCTGAAAAAGATTTTCTAAAATATGCATTCCAAGAAACTTTTGATAAAAAGTTAGAGAAGTTTGGAGAGATGGCGGAAATAATGGCCGAGTATGATTATAGACTAGTAGTAGGTGCTCATCCTGAAATTCAACTTGTTGCATTTTTAGCACAACTGGGAAAGTTAGGAATTAAAGAAGAAAAAAGATAATTTTTCAATTAATATACAGATAATCTTCATATTTCATTATACTTGATACAACATTATAGGACATAGTTATAAATTGGATGGTAGTGTGATTACTAAAAATAAAAATAAAGCAGTATGCATCATAAGTGGTGGTTTAGATTCAGTTTGTACTTCTGCGTATATAAAAAAACAAAATTATGAATTATATTTAATTTCTTTTCTATACGGCCAGAAATCTTTACAAGAAATAAAAACAGCAAAAGAGTTTGCGAAAATTTTGGGTGCAAAAGATCATAAAATTATAGATATTTCATTTATGAAACAACTTTATGGAAAGACAAACGTTTTAACATCTGACAATAAAAAACCTCTTCCTACCAGTTTTCAATATGATATAGTTGTACCGATACGAAATGCTGTATTTATCACTATTGCTGCGGCATGGGCTATGAGTATTGGAGCAAAAATTATTAGTTATGGAGCACACACTGGAGATAAAAATTATCCTGATTGTAGGTCAGAGTTTGTTGAATCGATAACCAATGCGTTAAACATGGCTGAAATTGATGGAATTAAGATGGGCTTGCGGGACAAAATCCAGATTTGGTCACCTGCTATGGATAATTTAGATAAATCTGCCTTGTTAAAAAACGGATACGAAATATTGGGAAAATTAATTTTTAAAACATGGAGTTGTTATTCTAACGGGTCAAAAAAAAATGTTAATTCTAAAAAAGCGAATATAAAGAAAATTGAGGTTTTACATTGTGGGAAATGCGAATCGTGTATAAATAGAAGAAATGCATTCAATACTGCAGGTATTGAAGACAAAACAAGATATGCTCAATCAAATCCATCTAAGTGAGATATTTACCAGCATTGAGGGAGAGGGAATACTTTTTGGAACAAAGACCATGTTTATTAGATTTGCTGGATGCCATTTGAAGTGTTATTGGTGTGATACTCCTTATGCTTTAGAAATTAAAGGTGGAAAAAAATATTCATTTCCAGATGCAAAAAAAATAATTGATGATAATTTGCAACCAAATACCTACAAGGTCAATTTTACAGGCGGAGAGCCATTATTACAATATGAAGCAGTAAAAGAATTAGCGAGATATATAAAAGAAAAAAATGACAAAATTTTCACATATATAGAATCATCGTGTTATGACTATAATAGATTTAATGAAATTCTTCCATTTATTGATATTTGTAAAGTAGAATTTAAAATGAGTGATTCAAATGCTGTGGATTATAAACATCATGATAATCTAATAAATAATGAATTGGAATGTCTAAAAATTGCTATTCAAAATAAGAAATTGACATACATTAAAATAGTAATCACTAGCTTAACTAACATATCAGAATTTAAAGGGTTGATAGAAAAAATATTTTCCAAGATAAATAAAGCGGATCTGACAGGATTTATAATACAGCCAACTACCTCATTTAATGAACCATCAATGAAAAAATTACTGGAATTTTATGATATTGTCTATCCTTTTTATAACGAGGTCAGAGTAGTTCCACAGCTTCATAAACTAATAGGAGCCCGCTAAGAAAATGTACAGTAGACGTAAAGGTAATTTGAATATCGATAATGATATTGATGATAATTTAGTATCAGATAATACAAAATCAATTTCAGAAAATAAAAATGATCGTCTTATCAATAAAAAGAAAATTGAGGGATTAGTTCGTCAGATTCTAATTGAATTGGGGGAAAATCCAAACCGGGAAGGATTAATTGATACTCCAAGAAGGATGGCAAATATGTATGAGGAGATTTTTGCCGGTTATAAAATGGATTCTGGACTGGAAGTTAGTTTTAGTGAAGAAACAGATACTATTATCGCTAAAGATATTCAATTTTATAGCATGTGTGAACATCATATGCTTCCTTTCTATGGAAAAGTTCACATTGCATACATTCCAAACGGAAAGGTATTTGGAATATCAAAATTAGTTAGGTTGGTAGAAAAATATTCAAAAAGAATGCAAATTCAAGAGAGACTTACAAAAGAAATAGCAGATGAAATAATGAAAATGGATGTAAAAGGAGTTATAGTAATAGCAGAAGGAGAACATTTGTGTATGAAAATGAGAGGCGTTAGAAATGACAGTACTATGATGACAATTACACATCGTGGAATACTAGAGAAAAAAGAGATGAAAGAGAGCATTCTTGCATTAATCTATGATAAACATTACGGAAATATGCATCACTTGTAGAGCATTAAAATAAGAAATATACTAAACATCAAATTTGCAAAATAAAGAATAGATGATAGATGTAAAATATAGCAATACTTATAATGCGGTTATTTTCCTATAGGTAAAAAGGATGTCAAATGCGATTTTTAGAGTACAATCTCACAAATTTACTCAAGACAACATACAAACCACATTGATATGTTCAAATTGCGATGATGTTTTTTCAAAAGATTTTCTCTTGGATTTAGAGGGACAGACAATTGAGTTCAAATGTCCCATTTGTGGTACTGCAGGTGAGGCAGACCTTCCATATAAAACGGAAGAAGAGAGAGAAGAGTTTGATGATGATTTAGATGAGGTCGAGGAAGAAAATATTGAAGATTTTGATGATGATGAATATTAGACAGCAATGAGGAAAAACTTGATATAAATATTAATAAAAGTAAATAAATTAATTATAAGGATATTATTCTATTGAATTGAGTGTAAATTGTTAAAAGATAAGATTGCAATAGTTACAGGAGCTAGTAGTGGTATTGGTTATGCTACATCATTAGCATTGGCAAGAGCAGGGGCAAAAGTTGCAATAGGTGCAAGAAGGAGCGATAGATTAGAAAAGTTAAAAGAAGAAATAGCTTATGGAAATAAAGATAGCCAAATTATTGGTAAAGTGTTAGATGTTACAATAAAAGAGAAGTGTGATGAATTTATAAAATATGTAATAGATACATGGGGAACTGTTGATATTCTAATTAACAATGCTGGTCTTATGCCTTTAAGTTTTTTTAAAAACCTGAAAATCGACGAATGGGATAAAATGATTGATGTAAATATCAGAGGGGTGTTGTATTGTACTGCAGCGGTTATACCTCATATGCTTGCCCAGAAATCAGGGCATATAATAAATATTTCATCGGTGGCTGGCAGAATAGTTTTCCCAGCAGGAAGTGTGTATTGCGCAACAAAACATGCAATAACCGCATTTAGCGAAGGATTAAGACAGGAGTTCAGTCCTAGGTCCAATATAAGAGTAACATGTATTGAGCCGGGTGTAGTTGCAACAGAACTAACAAATACAATAACAGATGAGTCATTGTCAAAGTTTGTAGAATCTACAAAACAGATGGAAGCTCTCAAGGCAGAAGATATTGCAAACGCAATTGTATTTGCACTTGATTCTCCAAATCATGTCAATATAAATGAGATATTAATTAGGCCCACGACACAAGATAGATAATTAAATAAAAAACAGTTAAATTTTATCTAGAAACAGGATTTTTTCTTCATTTTTTTAATATATTCATCTGAAAGAAAATGGAACATTTACAAAGTTTGTTATGCTCAAATTAACGAAACCAATTATTTTGTCCATTGCAATAGAAAATAAATTACTCGTGTTTTGTTCCACAATTAATACAGAATTTAGAGCCATGTTTTAACTTATTTCCGCATTCAAGACAGTAAAGATTACCAGAAGACGTCATAGATGATTGATACATATCTGTAACTGCACCGGTGGGTCTAAAAGTATCATCAATATCTGGTTTGGTATTATCAAATGAAGACTTATCTTTTTTATCACTTTCTTGTTTTTCTTCGATATATAAAAAAAGTCTAGGTATTTCTTCATTATTTTCTTTATTAGTAATATGTTCTGACAACCATAAAGCAAATTTTTTCAGGGTCATTTCAGGTGTGGAAAAAGTCAGGGAATGAGTAGACATGTATTCCTCTGTTGCCAACCTGCCGTTAAAAATTTTCATATCTAATTAAAGATTGAACCTTTTATTTTATAATTACTGTGAATTACCGCACTTGCCACAAAATTTAGCCTTTTGTGGAATTGATAAACCACAGATCTTACAGTTTTTCATATTATCAGACAAACCAGAGTTGTTTTCATTTTTCGTTGACGTGATGCCTGTTTCTGTTGGATTTGTTAGTATGGTTGATTCATTGGCTGACAAACCAGAGGTTCCAAATCCTGAAATACTGCTACCTCCTGCACCTGCCCCAACGAAAGACCCCATGCCAAAGCCACTAGATTGTGAAGACATTGAAGGACCAGGGCTGATAAATGAACTTGTATTTTTCATGGATGGATTTTTTTCGACTGCGTTTTTTATCTCAAAAACAACCCGAACTGTTAGAAAATTCATTGCTGATGATGCAACAAGATAATCACCTATCCTTGAAAAAAATTCTTTCTCATTAATTTTACCTTGCTTATATAATTGATTTGTTTCGATAAATGATTCATATTGAGATTGAGTTTCATTTATTAATTGTTTGAGTTTTTCGCCCAATGCTCCAAGAGTATCTACACCAAAAGCTGCCATAATAAAAATAAATTTTCGGGCCTAATAAAAGTTTGAAGAGTAAATGGAATAATGTAAAATTATTATTTAGATTCCGGTATTTTGTAAATATCAAATATAATAACTTGACATACAAATTTTCTATTTCTGAATTGATTTTTTATTGTTTTAACATTTCTTTTTGCCATCTAAAATATTATAATGTTGAATAGAACTTGCAATGAAGGTGTTTATTCTACCATTTTTAAAAATTATAAAACAAAAAAATTGCGATATTACATATATGCCTAACTTTGGTTTTGACGAGTTAATAACCAAGATGAGGTTGAAAAAAGTATTCTTTATAATGCACTTAAATTTCCAAACCTCTGTATTAACCATTCTAGATAGTGGAAAAATACGAACAAATAGGTCCCTGTTTAAACTTATTTTGAAATTTATGTGCTAAAATCTGTTGCATCTAACAATGTTTACCTTGTACATCAAATATAAATAATTGCTAGCGAGAAACTTTAAATTTAAAAACTATTAGAAACCTAATTTTCGGTAATTTTTTTATTGAATGTTGAAAAATCAATGTTTAGAATTAAAATAAAATTAGATAATATCATGAATAGTCATGCTATTTTGAATAAAAAATATATTTTTAAAATTAGAAAAACTAACGCTTAATGATTTTATTGAATTCAGTTTATTTAATTTATAGGATCAACGATGAATATAATTATCATACAATAATTCAAATAACCTATTAATATCGATAATCATATCGTCGTTATAATAATTATTGTTGATGCCGAATTAGTAGGAGGGGTTGTCTAGACTGGTTAGGATACCTGCCTTACACGCAGGTGGTCATGGGTTCGAATCCCATTCCCTCCA
>CAZHFI010000054.1:0-9033 GCA_964531845.1 uncultured Nitrososphaeraceae archaeon | reverse complement strand
ATCGATTAATTTCAAATTTTCTTCACAACAACTTTCAGATAAATACCTAAAATCCGTTTATCTGTCTCTAAACGCAGACAAAAATATCGATACAAATATTACAGAAATTTGTAAAAAAAATGAATTTAAAAATCTGGTATCCTACAATAAAAAACCAAAGTTCGAGTTAAATATAAAAAATACATGTTTAAAGATTAACATTCATACAGAAGATATTTCTGAACTCAGGGCTTCTGTCAATTCCTGTCTTAGATTATTTAATATGGTATATTCTTGCATGAATACATTACAGCAAAATATTGATTCTTAATATGGCGGTATGATTTTATAATCTATTTTTTATCATAATATTAGAGTATGAGTACTGAACAAGACCTTCCTCCATGGCTTAGGGAGCAATTATCTAGACTTCAACAATTACAGCAAAATTTACAGGCTATTATGATGCAAAAACAACAGATAGAAATAGAAATTGTAGAAACAGATAAAGCTATAGAAGAATTAAAGAAAACACAAGAATCAGATTCTGTATATAAATTTGCAGGACCATTACTAATCAAAACAAACAAAGAAGATATTGAGAAAGAATTGGCTGAAAAAAAAGAATTGGCCAACACCCGTGTTATGGTTCTTGGAAAACAGGAAACAAGAGTCAAAGATAATCTTAAAGAGGTAGAGAATAAAATCAATCAAATGGTTCAAGGAATGCAAGGACAGGGAAAACCACAAGGTGGAGTACCTCCCATTACATAACAAAAATAAAACATTATTATTTTCAATCACTTGTTTTTTACATATTAAATAAAATAATAGTCATTTTATTACATATTTTTGTGGCTCTGCGGATAGTCATAGACGAGAGGGAAAAAAAGAGTCAAATTCCTGAATTTTTGCGGAAGGAAAACATTCATATAAATTTTGCACATTTAGCTGTAGCAGATTATATTATTTCTCTAGATGTTGCCGTAGAGAGAAAAACGATCTACGATTTCGTCAACTCTATATTTGATGGAAGAATTTTTATTCAATGTTCGGAATTAGTAGAACATTATCACAAACCATTAATCCTTTTAGAGGGTAATTTAAATGACTTAAATTTAAACAAAAAGACAGATGGTTCAAAACCGATAGATAGAATTCCGATAATTTTTGAAGCATTATCTAGGATAATCCTTGAATTTGGAATACCAATTATTCATGTACCTTCTTCCGAATATTCTACTCGAATGCTCGTCACTTTAGCCAAAAAAACAAAAGAAAATAATGAGAATCACGGACCGTTATTAAAAAGGATTAGAAAGGGAAATGATTCGTATAAACAGCAACTCTCTGTATTGTCCTCGTTACCTGGAGTGGGTAATAAATTAGCCATTAAAATGTTAAGAAAATTCGGAAACCCAATTAATGTTCTCAACGCCTCGGTTGCAGAATTGTCATTAATTCCTGGCTTCGGACAGACTCGTGCTATAAAAGTTCGTAAGATTCTTGATAATGTCTATAATAACAATAACCAAAACCACCATCATCAAAAAACTTTAGATATTCAAAAAAATTGATTTAAATTTTTGTTATTGAGTATATGCGTTATAACCGAAGACAATAAATTTTATTTTGTCTCTCTTTTATTTATGAAACTAATTAAAAAATTCGAGATTCAAAATAAACACAATATCTTGGACTTTTTAAATAATCAATTCGTTGGAAGAATCTCTACCATCGATGGAAATAATTTTCCACAAATAATTCCAATGAATTTTGTTTGCGCTTCAAGTAATTCAACTTCAACAATAGATGACAAGCATTTTCACGGTGTAGTGTACATGCATTCACATCCATTTGGAGAAAAAATAGAAAATATTCAAAGAAATTCTAGATCCGGATTTGAGGTTGATAAATACATTTGTTTCTTACCTTCATATTATTTTCATCCTACGGATGCTTCTCAAGCGGATACATTGTATATCAGTGTAGTAATGAAAGGAAATTCATATCTGGTTTATGATCTTGAAGAAAAGACATTTGCATTAAATGCTTTGATGCAAAAATATCAAAAAGAAGGTAGATACAAATTACTTGAACCATCTATGAAAAATGTGCAGGAAGTCGCAGTTATAAAATTTATACCATTTCAGGTTCATGGGAAATACAAAATAGGACAACAGTGGTCACAGTCATATCGTCTTAAAATAGCTAAACAAATTCTACTCAGAGAAAACCTTTCTTATGCTCAATTCATACTAAATGTAATGGGAATTAGAATTTTGGATAATGGTACTTTAGAAATAGTAAAGGATCCAAATTTATAATTTATTTAAAACATTCATTTTTCTTTTGCTTTTTAATGCTGGCCACATATTTGAAAAGCAAACATTGCATATCCAATAATTTTACCATTTATTCTCAAAGCATAGAAATTATTTCTTTCCTTTGGCATTAATTCCAATTTTAATTCTTTTGAAACTTGGCGAGATACCTCTACCTTTAAAAAATTATCTACAATTTTATCTAAAGGTATTTTATCTAAGTAAATTGTTTTAATCATAACTATCGAGACTATTCTTTTAACATTTTCTTTATCAACAATCACAAAATATTTTAAATCATCAGGATTGTTTTCAAATAACGGATCAGATTGGGTATATGGGTCAGTAAAAGTAAAAGGATCGATTCTCACATATTGGGATAAACTGTCTTTAAACACATATGCTAAATTATTCATACTAGCTATATCTGTTATATCTAACTTTTTAATTTCTTCAATAGTTGGTACTATAGCCTCATTTGATAGCATAACTAGTCATTTACTAAAATCTTTTTTGTACATTATATACCTACCTTTATTTCAGTTTCATTTTTAAGATAAATGTTAACTCTTTTCTTCGAAGTATCTTACCCTTTCTTTTTTAAATTCTCTAGAACTAAATAGAATTTTGTAATCGTTTATTTTGATTGTTTGAGAAATCTCCTTTGCAATTTTTTCTGCTGCTTCCATCGTTCTTGAGTGTATCATGCTAAACAAATTATATTCCCAATCAGGATACTTGGGTCGCTTATAACAATGACTTACTTGGGGATATTCTGCCAATTTTCTTCCTATCTCATCTACTTGTTCATCAGGTATATTCCATACGATCATACCATTTGCGGTAAACCCAGCTTCTCTGTGTCTTAATATTGCTGCAAATCGTCTCATAACACCATTTTTTTCGAATTCATGAGCCTTTTTAAACAATTCTTTTGTTGATATTGATAAATTGATTGCTTTTTCTTTGAATGGTTCTGAGATTATTTTTATATCCTTTTGCAATTCTCTTATAAAATCTTTATCTATTTCAGTTAATTCAAATTTAGTTAGATTCATCTCCTTGAATTCTTCAGTAGGCTCTGGTTTTTCAGAATCTTGATTTATCATATCCAATTTAACTCCAATCTTGTACATTTTTAAAGTAGGTAAAATTCTGTACTTTATCACACCATCAAACGATGCCATTCTATCCAATACTGATTTTATGTCCTTATCAGGAGGTACAGCAAGAGTGAACCAAATATTATATTCATGATTTCTTTCATAATTATGACTAACACCAGGATACTTATTAATTTCATTGGCCACACGTTCTATCTCCTCTTTCTTTACAGCAAAAGCAATTAATGCACTTTTATAACCTAATCTTCTTGTATCGAAAATTGCATTAATCTGCCTAATCAATCCTCTCTCTTTAAGATAAGATATCCTTTTAAGAACTTCTTCCTCTGATATGTTGTATTTTCTAGCAATTTCCAGATATGGTCTATCTATTAAAGGAAATTTCCATTGTATTTCATTTAATATTTGTTTATCAAGTTCATCAATCTGATTTATTTGAACAGATGAAGACAATTTTTAATGATTTGAATTTTAGATATTAAATACTTATGGTGTTAAACCTTATTTTTAAATACTAAATAATTAATGACATAGTATCTTATCTTTTATGATATTTAGAAGGTTTTTTAGAATATTATATCAAATTCATTATATTACAGATTTTAATTTAACTATATGTAAATCGATCTCAGAATATCAAGTTATATTCGTTTTACAATTACCATATATTGATTTCCATTGACAAGATATCATATTAGAGCTTGCTTCACTAGATAATGTCTTCTCACGATTTTATTGAAATGATATTGTTAAGGAACATACGTAAATATTATCATTAATACATTTTCCTCTACTAAATACTTCATCCCAAATCTAATTCCATAATTTTGATTCGTAATACTAATCCATTAACTCAAGTTGACTTTTCTAACACTCATTAAGATTTGATTTTCTTTTTAATGAAAATTTAAAACATTCTCATTATAAAATAATGAGAGTTTCAAATTATAATAAAACAAGATTTATTCAAAGAAGCTTGTATTGTATTACATAAGCCAAAGATTTTTACTGCGATTTTATACATGCACTATGACAATGGGAAATTTTTTAATTTTATCTGTGTTGATATAATATTTTTTGTCATCAAAAACATAACGTAAATTTATAAATTGCATTTAACCTTCATATTTATGATTTAATAATTATGATTCTTTCTGAAGATAATCGGGATGATTTTAATGATATTGACGATGACTTCAAGGATGAATATGAAGAAATTCATATAGAAGGGGATGAAAATGATTCACCACCACTACATACAGATACAAAATTACAATCACCAGATACTTCAGATTCAAATAAGCCGAATGTGGATAACAACATTACCCAAAATGAAAATACAACATTAGTATCACAAGATTCGGATTCAAAATTTTTTGCAGTGAGAATAAACGGAGGACAGGAAAATATCATAGCAAATATAATTCAAAATAAAGTAAATGCCAAAAAAATCAATGTAAGATCAATTCTCTTACTCGATAGCTTTAAGGGTTATCTTATTGTTGAGGCACCTGACGCAAACTTAGCTTATGAAGCATTATCTGGCATACGACATATTCGTGGACAGATAAGAGGAGACCTTCCTTTCAAAGATATTGAAAGATATTTGATAAAGAAACCTGTAGTTTCCGATTTGAATATCGGTGATAGTGTTGAGATAATTGCTGGACCATTTAAATCTATGAAAGCAAAGATAACCAGAGTCGATTATGAAAAACAAGAAGCTACTGTAGTCTTGTTAGATTCTCCATATCAGATCCCCGTAACTGTGGATGCAAATTATTTGAAAAAGTCGGTATAATATAAATAATTTTCCCAAATGACGATTTATATTAGGATCTAGGATTTTTATTTTGATAAAAATGGGAGAAACAAAAACTATTTCAGCTCTTGTAAGTGGTGGCGAAGCGAGTGCAGGTCCACCTTTAGGTCCATCATTGGGTCCACTGGGAGTCAACGTATTACAAGTTGTCAATACTATAAATGAAAAAACCAAAGATTTTCCTGGAATGAAAGTTCCAGTAAAAGTTGAGGTAGATCCTGAAACTAAAAAATTCACTGTAGAAGTTGGCATACCACCAACCACAGCATTGATCGCAAAAGAAGCTGGAATAACAAAAGGTTCTGGAACAGCAGGAAAGGACTATGCCGGAAATATCTCAATGCAAAGTGTAGTCAAAATAGCAAAAATGAAAATTGAAAAGTCTTATGCCATCGAATTATCAAGCGTAGTAAAAGAGATCATAGGGTCTTGTGTAAGCAGTGGTGTTACAATTGAAGGTAAACCTGCTAAAGAATTTTATAAATACCTAAGTTCAGAAGAATATCAAAATCTGATAAAATAACACAAAATTTTTTTAATAGAGTTTATAAACAATTATTTCAATCTAATTTATCTACATTGATCAGAAAATTAAAATATGCCACATTTTTAATTTTTGGTTAAACTTAAGGAGATTTGTAAAATGTCAATTCAACAAGGAAATGTTGGCGGAATGCCAGTTTTAATTTTAAAAGAAGGTGCAACTCAAACTAAAGGTAGAGAAGCTCAAAAGAATAATCTAACAGCTGCAAAATTGATTTCAGAAGTAGTTCGTACAAGTTTAGGTCCAAGAGGAATGGATAAAATGCTTGTGGATTCGCTAGGTGATGTAACAATAACAAATGATGGTGCTACTATTCTAAAAGAAATTGATGTACAGCATCCTGCTGCTAAGATGATGGTTGAGATTAGCAAAGCAACAGACAATGAAGTCGGTGATGGTACGACCTCAGTCGTAGTACTTGCAGGTTCTCTTTTAGAAAAGGCAGAAGAATTAATCATCAAAGATGTTCATCCAACTATTATCGTTGATGGATATAGAAAAAGTGCAGCAAAGGCAATCGAGATTATGAATAGTATTGCTCAAAAAGTACATCCAGACGATAAAGATACTTTAATTAAAATTGCAAAAACTTCAATGCAAACTAAACTCGTATCAAGAGAAGCCGATGAATTAGCAGAAATCATTGTCAGTGCAGCTCTTCAAGTTGCGGAAAAAACAGATTCAGGATATAAAATGGATGTAGATGACATAAAAGTGGAAAAGAAAGCCGGCGGTTCACTTAGAGATACATCATTAATTGAAGGAATAGTACTTGATAAAGAAGTGGTTCATGGTGGTATGCCAAAAAAAATAGACCATGCCAAAATTGCATTATTAAATTGTGCTTTAGAAATAGAAAAAACAGAATTTGATGCCAAAATCAATATCAGTTCTCCAGAACAGATGCACATGTTTCTGGAAGAAGAAAATCGTATGCTAAAAGAAATGGTAGATAAGATTCACAGTAGTGGTGCCAATGTCGCAATTTGTCAAAAAGGCATTGATGATATAGCTCAGCATTATTTGGCAAAATTCAATATTTTGACAGTACGTAGAGTAAAAGAGAGTGATATGACAAAATTAGCAAGAGCGACTGGAGCACGTATAGTCAATAATATTGATGATCTTACATCAAAGGATACAGGGACTGCCAACCTTGTGGAAGAACGCAAGGTTGAAAGCGACAAATGGGTTTTCATAGAGGGTTGTAAACATCCTAAATCTGTGACTATACTTATTAGAGGAGGATCCCAACGGGTAGTGGATGAAGCTGATCGTTCAATTCATGATGCATTGATGGTCACAAAAGATGTATTAGAAAAACCTGCTATAGTTGCAGGCGGTGGAGCACCAGAATCTTATACAGCTGGAAAACTCAGAGAATGGACAAGTACGTTATCTGGACGTGAACAATTGGCTGCCGAAAAATTTGCAGAAGCATTGGAATCAATACCATTAACCCTTGCAGAAAATGCAGGAATGGATCCAATTGATACAACTACAGAATTACGTGCAAAACAGAGCAAAGGTTCAAAATGGATGGGTATAGATGCAAGGAATGCAAAAATCACTGATATGTCAAAACTTGATATAATGGAACCATTGTCAGTTAAGGAACAGATAATCAAATCAGCAACAGAAGTCGCATCCATGATCTTGAGAATTGACGATGTGATTGCTTCCAGCAAATCTGCTGGTGGTGGTCCGCCAGGAGGAATGGGAATGCCTCCAGGCATGGGAGAAATGTAAATACTATTTTTTCTCTTTCTTTTTTAATTCTGCATTAATTACTTCTTTTACATAAATCCCAGTATCTTTCAATTTAAGCAGTCTGATTAGGTATCTATCCCATGAAATGTTATTAGAATAAACATCGGACCATGTCTTGTAATGTTTTTGAAGATTTTTTAGTACATTATAATGTTTATAACAGTATCCACACGAAAAAATTTTTTCATTTAAACACGCCTTACAACATTTTTTCATTAGTAAACACATATGTATGTAAATTCAATGAATATGATTAAATTTATATAATTATGTTTGTAACTTAATTATCTTTTAGAATTACTAGTGAGAATAAATGGGTTTGAATAAATCTAGTCTGGTTGTTATGGTTTCTATCATCTATCTCGTATTTTTCTTTGCATTATCTTCAGGACTTGTCAATGCGTTACTTCAATATAATGAAATTCCAAAAGGATATTTAATTATACCAAACAGATCGATACAAACTATCACTGAGACGATAGCCTTTGTAGTAATTTTACTTATCGGTGTAGCTGGAATTGTCTTATTATATAAATCTGGCAGTACACAAAAAATTAAAAATCAATATAGTTTATTGGGTGTTGGGTTTACTTTATTATTGATTTCCATTGCAATTGGATTTTGGCTTATAAAAATTAAGGTCTAAGATGATTTATCAAACATACATTATTTAATTCAAACAAAAAGAAATTTAACCTATTTGATAAAAGTTATCATGTTTTGTTAAACAACGGGGTTTTTATAGGAAGATTTCAGCCTATTCATCTGGGTCATATAGAGACAATTAAATTCGCATTGACAAATGTTAAGGAGCTAACCATTGTAATAGGCAGTGCGCAAAAAAGCCATGAATTGAAAAATCCTTTCACTTCTGGTGAACGTATTGAAATGATCCGAGCTTCCTTAAAAGAATTAAAATTTAGTTTTGAACGAGTAATTTTAATTCCTGTGCCTGACGTGGATGTTCATTACCTATGGACTTATAATTTAGATCTTTTAATTCCAAAATACCAAGTAGTCTTTACTAATGATCCTTTTACATCAATTTTATTCACAGAAAGAGGAACAAAAGTCATACAACCTCCATTAATTAAAAGAACTCATCTATCAGCCACTGAAGTAAGAAATAGAATAATTAATGATGGAGATTGGAAAAAACTAGTTACTCATTCCACCTATAAAATAATTAAAAAAATAGACGGAACGACAAGATTAAAAGCTATTTATATAAAACATCAAGAAAACCCTCATCATAATTAATAATCCGGATCTTTTTAACTAAAAACACTAGATATAATAATTATGTTTTAATTATGATAATCAAAATGAATGTTAAAATTAATTCAGCCAATGGTAATTATGATAATTTTCTAGATAAAAATAATCTTTTAATTGGAGATTCTGTCAATATTAAAACTAAAGATAGTCATTATGTCGGTATCTTGATGAATAGATATGAATCATATGATA
>CAZHFI010000053.1:0-9097 GCA_964531845.1 uncultured Nitrososphaeraceae archaeon | reverse complement strand
AAAATAAAGTAATCCTGCAGCATGAAGGATGTATAGAATGCGGGACCTGCTCCCAGGACACATCATGGAAGCATCCTAGAGGTGAAAAAGGCATCTTCTTCAAATACGGATAGGATAGATTTGCTGGTTCCTAACAGATAATCATCTACTAATAAAGCAGGTGATTAATATTTTCATTATTTTCTTAATCAAAATACCACATTTTTGTTGACATTTCGCAATTTTGAATTCAAATTCCAAACGCAATCTTGCAGATAACGGCGATGGAACGGAGGATTAAAAATGATAGATTTAATATTCATAATATTTATTTATATATAAATCAATTTCTTGAATGGTACACAAGTATGAAAAATAGTAGGAATACTAATTTGCGTGACTATGAATAAATCTAAAATAAATTATATTTTTATTTGTCAAAGAATTCATTATGTTATATTATTGTAAGACATCGATGAAAAATCAGATAAAATGATTAGTATTAATAACTCAACCAATAAAAGATCAGGAATAAGTACTACAAAATATCAAAATCAAATTGCTTGGAGCCGTAATAAAGTAACGGAGTTGCTAACAAGAGGATATACGCAATTTGAAATCTCTCACGAATTAAGAATAAGTCAGCCTACGATATCTAGGGATATAAGATGTCTTGAAAAAGGATTTGCTAAATCTTAAATAAATCATAGTAAAAGACTTTATTCAACTTTTGAATCTACGCTGATGGGATATGATGAACTAATAGAGAAATTATGGTCTATAATAGATTCAAAAAGAACCAACGATAAGGAAAAAATCAAGACAATCTCCTCTCACAATATTACAGACAAAAGACGGAATTGTTAATGGCAGAACCGGAACTAATTTTAAACAAAAATCGTATGAGTGAACTACAAATGTTTAATGTCTAAGGAAAATGTCTACAATTACCTGATTGGAAAAGTCAAATAAATGTAGTATACGGTAAATCATTATTTTTTTAACTTTTGATAATTTGAATTATCTTCGTAGTTTGGTGCGTTATTATGAAAAAGAATGGAATTGGTAAAATCGGAGCCTGATCTGGTTGCTAAGAAAAATATAGAATTTCTACAGTTATTTGAAAATTACTTTTCTTATATCAGTGCATTGATTTTTAATTACATATCATAGATTATATCTTAATGCGTTTACTTCTAGAGATACACTCCCTGTCAGATATCGAATATGATAATCAATATCATTACTACATACAAGGATTGATTTACAATCTAATAAAAACAGATAAAAATTATTCTTATTTACACGATAAAAAAGGATACAAATTCTTTTGTTTTCCAATATTTTTCCTATACAAAAAGGATTTGTAAAGGTGATATACGAAATTTAATAATATCATCACTTGATGCAAATTTTATAGATCTATTAGATAAAACGCTCGATTCATTCTTGAAAAAATCCATCAGCCAGTAAAAGATGGCATTGGAACGATTTCTGTTTTGATCAAGCTGAGGTCATAAATTCAATTATAAAGAATTTGTTACAATCCTCTTGATGTTATTCTTTGATATTCATATAATTGAACGTTAAATTGATCGAAAATAATTATTATTTATGTATTTTCTAAATTCTAATAATCATGGAGATTATTTATACATTTTATCCACTCTAATATCGTTTCTGCTCTCTTTTATTTTATTAAAATTTACATTTTTTCGGATCTTGTTTCTTTCATTATTTTATTATTCTTCAGTTCTATATCACAAATTTATTTGAGTATTAAAGGTTATTTTTCGATATAAATTAGAATTTCGATATGTCAAAACCTGATTTTTAAAAATAGACAAAATCGTGTACATATTTAAACAAATATCTATAATATTCGAAAATCTTCCTTTACCGTTATAAATACAATATGTGTATTAGTTCTTTCTACATATGGCAACGATAAATCTTTTTTTACAAAATTACTTAGGTCTTTTCTATTTTTGAACTTTGCAACAACTACCATGTCAGTCAAACCAGTAATATCATAGATTGCACATACGTTTTGGTATTTGGATATGATCTTTTCTACTTCGACGACCTTATTTTTAACAGCAGTAACTTCAATTATTGCTGTTAAATCATACCCTAATTTTTCATGATCAAGTATTGCTGAATATGATTTTATAATGCTATTATTTTCAAGCTTTTCTACTCTTGAAAGTACAGTAGGAGGAGAAACTCCAATTTGGTCAGCAATCGCACGATATGATAACCTAGCATCAGAAATCAATTTTTTAAGAATCTTTATGTCCAAATCATCTAAAGAAGGAGTAGCCATTACCATTATTCTCCTTTCTGATTGTTTTTATAGTTTACATACATACTAACATAATTTCCTATATCTGCAAATTTTGAAAATCATATTTTCAAGTAATTTGTAGTCAAACTTTTGTTAGTAAGTATACAAAGTATTTGATATTCTGGTTACAAGTCATTATACCAACCAATTAATTTCATATCGCATTTAAAATGTTTTCAGGTTAAGGATTATTTACATAAAAAATCATAAAAAAGAATTTTCGTTGCATGTTTATAACATGTGAATTGCAAAAATTACAAAAGCTTCTTGACTATATTACGTATATATACTTTTTTTATATATGTTCTAGAATAATGTTACTAAATTTAATCTTAATTTTTTTTATGACGATATCATGTAGTTGGCTTAATGTACGTAAACTGGTCAGGTGATTTATTTATCATTTGTTAACTAAAAACATGATATTCTTTATATGTAAGTAAGTTAAGAGTAGAATATGCAATTAGCTCAAACAGATTTAGATGTAAACAAGAAATGTATGGAGATAGTGAATGAAATAGAACAATCGAATATAAAATGGGTTCGATTGAATTTTTGTGATCCGTTTGGTTTTTTACAACAAATAAGTGTTCAAGGTGATGAGATAACAGAAGATGCGTTTAAAAACGGTATTCCTAGGCTAGATGGAAGTTCGATCAGGGGATTCAGAGAGATTCAGGAATCTGATATGATACTAAAGCCAGATCCAGCTACTTTTGCTGTTTTACCAAATTATTTTGATAAAGATCATCACAATTATAATAACACTTACAGATCAACAGCAGCTCGTATGTTTGTGGATATTTATGAGGGCTTCAATGGTAGTCGTTACACTAGAGACCCTAGATTTATTGCACAGAAAGCTGCTCAAGTTGCAAAGGATAAAGGTTTTGAAAACAGCTATTGGGGTCCAGAATTGGAGTTTTTTGTATTCAACAAGATAACGCTCTTGCCAAATCCCATGTCCGCAGTTAATTGCTCTGGCGGCACGGGATATTCTATTGAATCCGCTGAGGCTCCGTGGGGGAATGGTAATGGAAGTGGAGGATACACAATTCCTTTCAAAAGCGGGTATTTTCCGGCGCCCCCTGCAGATAGTCTGACGGACTTTAGGGATGAAGTATCCGACGTCCTACGACAATATTTTGGAATTACGGTTGAAGCTCATCATCACGAGGTAGCTACTGCGGGTCAGTGTGAAATACAAATGTCCTATGATAGTCTTGTTTCTATGGCTGATAAAGTATCCACATACAAGAAAACTGTCAAGGAAACTGCTGCAAAACGTGGAATGGTCGCAAATTTTATGCCAAAACCTGTTGCCCTAGATAATGGATCAGGAATGCATGTTAGCCAGAGTCTGTGGGGAAAGAAAAATAATGACGAAGTAAATTTGTTTTATGACCCTGCTGATGAATATGCAGAGTTGAGTCAAACTGCATTTTACTATATCGGAGGGTTGATAGAACATGCTGAGGCATTATGTGCAATTACCAATCCTACAACGAATTCTTATAGGAGATTAGTGCCTGGATATGAAGCTCCAATAAATGTTGCATGGAGCAAAATGAACAGGTCAGTAAGTATAAGGATTCCTGCTCACTTTAGAAAAATGGAAAAAAGAAAGAGGATAGAGTATAGAACACCAGATCCTAGTTCCAATATCTATCTTGTCGAGGCGGCATTGTTACTTGCAGGTCTGGACGGTATCAACAAAAAATCTTCAGTTCCAGACCCAGTAGATGAAGATATTTACAAGCTATCCGAACAGAAAAAAACTGAATATGGAATTAAAAAATTGCCAACATCTTTACAGGATGCCATAGAATCGTTAGAGAGTGACATGGAATTTCTAAAGCCTGTATTTACAAATGATTTTCTAGAAATGTATTGTGATATTAAAAAAGATGAACATGCAAAAGTTGCATCGATTCCATCTCCAAGAGAGTTTTACATGTATGGTAACGTATGATAATCACTTGCTATATTTCATTGTTAGAGTTGGATAATTATCATGCCATATTCAAAAGATATACTAGATCTAAAAAGACACATTTTAAAAACTGCAGAATCATCCTCTGGCTATTTTGATCTAAATAAACTGATTATTGATGTAAGAAAAGTAACTGATTCAGAGATTCCATATTCTGGTCTAGGAGCACGTTCTCCGAACGATTATTTTCCTTCTATCAAGATAATTGGAGCAGAGATAAGACACAAAGAAGATGATGTTAGATACAATGACATTGATACTTCCTTTACATTGGGAGGAAGATATTCTAGCAATGTTATATCTTCTAATGTGCCATTTTTTGTTTCTGGGATGAGCTATGGCTCATTAAAACTTCCTGCTAAAATAGCACTACATCTTGCGTTAAACAGGCTTGCTAAAGAAGGTATAAACATGATAATGAATACTGGAGAGGGTGGAGCGTTACCGTGGGAACTGTACGGCTCAGAAAAATCTTGGTCAAATATTTCTAAAAAAAGACGTGAGAGTATCCTTGACTATGCTGATCGATTATTGAAAGAGCACAATCTAGAGTCAATAGACAGGGATCTCCTTTTTTCTCGTTTATATCCATTAGTTACTCAGTATGCTTCTGGAAGATTCTGGAAAGATCCTAGTTATCTATTGAACGCTGACGCCATAGAAATAAAGATTGGTCAGGGTGCAAAGATAGGTCATGGTGGATTATTACCTGGACCAAAGGTAACAGACCTGGTTGCAGAGAATAGGGGAATTCCATCTTACAAGGCAGCACATTCTCCATCAAGACATCTTGATATCTTGGGACCTGAAGACTTGGTTGCAAAGATTCTCGAGCTACGAGAAATTACGGATTGGCGGACTCCTATAATTGTAAAGATTGGATGTTCTCGCGTATACGATGATATTGAAATAATCCTCAAATCATATGCAGATGGAGCTTCCATTGATGGTTTTGTAGGAGGAACTGGTGCTGCTCCGTGGGAACTACGAGACACCATTGGAATAAATACAGTACCATCCATTGTTCCTTCCAGAGAAGCAATTGAAGACTATTATTCACCTGATGAAAGGGATGAATTTAGATTAATCGTTCATGGTAGTGTATGGGATTCAGAGAGAATTGCTAAATGTATTGCATTAGGTGCTAATGGTGTAGGTATAGGAACAGGTTTTCTCCTTTCAATGGGATGTACTCTTGTGCAAGATTGTTATACAAATTCATGTCCAGCAGGGTTAACGGGATCATATGAAAAATTGGACATAGAGACAAGTGTAACTGGAATAGTAAATTATGTTAAAGGAACATTATTTGAACTGAAAAACATTGCTGGTTCGCTAGGAAGAAAAAGTATTCATGAACTTAGAAAAGATGACCTTGTTGCGACAGACGAGTTGTCCAGCATGATTTGCGGATTGTCATTAGCGGGCGGCGAAACTTATAAAGATTTGATAAAGGCAAGGGTAAACACAACTATAGATAGTAAAAGAAGGAGAGAGAGTCATTGAGAGGTTTTGAAGACTTGGATCAATATTGGAGGATAGATTATCTTGAATGATGCAGATAAATTTATCATTAGAAGAGCTGTGTTGGAGCTTGCAAAGACAGGTAAACCACGTTCTACTTCAATAGATGATGAGGTTAGAAAGACTCATGAAATCAATTTCAAAGCAATAAATCTATGGGATTATGTAACTGCGATGGGAGCACAACTTTCAAGACCGCCATATGATCCTTACAGAGAAACTATAAACCTAGACATATCTATAGGAAGAGGAAAGTCTAGAAAAGTTGTTTTGAACATACCTTTGATAATTTATGGAAATATTACTATGGATTCTCATTCCCTCGAATCTGTACATCTTGCCTTAAACCGGCTAGCTGAAGAAGGAAATGTATTGGGGTTAATTTTAGAAACAGAAATAAACACAGGGCAAGATAAAAGAAAATATCCATTATTCAAAAAAATATCGTTCTATCCAGAATCTTTGCAAGATAGTTTAGAGGATTATAAAAAACTCTCTGCAGAAGGAATAGTGTTAGAATATAAAGATGAATCTTCTTTGAACATATTGCAGAGACTACGAGAGGAATTTGATGGTCCTATATTGGTAGATGTCAGTGATATTTTTCCGTTGTATTTTAATTCAATATTGGATTCAAAAGCAGATGGAATTATAGTTGATACAGAAAAAGTAACAAAAAATAATGAAAAATACAAGGGAAAACATGCAATAGCAGTAATTTGTGATGCAAGGAATGCTATAAATCATTATTATAAAGGGAAAGAGGAAAGTGGTGATAATGCAATTTTAGTAATTGCAGGTGATGTAAACAGTGCCGGCAAGATCGTGAAGGCAGCAGCACTAGGTGCAGATGTTGTAGGATATTCTACCAGTATGTTGATAGCAAATTCTCACATTTACTCGGAAAAGCCTTTTGACGTTATATCGATTGCAGAAAATATTTACCGTCATATGATAGGAACAAAGGGGGAAATTATGGGAATCCCTGCTGCCTTGGGATATAGTGATTTTCATAACCTATCTTCATCCGATTTGCGTACATCCAGTATAGATGCTAGCTTGCAAGGAAATATACTACTTGAGGGAATCGACAGGACTTATCGAGAGATAATAGAGGAAGTAATTAATGAATATGTTAGTGAGAAAGGAATGTACATGAATTCATCAGAAACTCAAGAAGTTCTTAGGTCGGTGGTAGGGGAATAAAATATGTGTGGAATATGTGCTGTTATGTTGGAAAATTGCAAAAAGGATTTTCCTATTGGTTCTCTATTATATAAAATGATGGAGAGTCAGCAGATAAGAGCTCAGGATAGTACAGGCGTAGCCATCTTCAATAAAGAAACAAACAAAGATTTTTACAGAATAGATTACTATAGAAAAATCACAGGAACAAAATTCCCTGTGAAATATGATGACGGTATATGCAATATCTCTACACTAAGAGTACCTAGCGAGAGATTAGATGAGACTTTGCATGAATTAAATGAAGATCCCAAAGTCGTAATAGCAAGTTTTGCAAAAGAAATGACCCTTCTAAAAGATTTAGGACTTGTAAGGGACCTTGATTCAAAATATAACATCAAGTCAATTCATGGAACACATGGGATAGGTCACTTGAGGATAGCCACAAGCAGTAGAGTCACTCCAGACCATGCACATCCATTCAGTAGTACAGTGATGCCTGATATTGCCGTAGTACATAATGGGGAAATAACAAATTACTCCAGATTAAGATCTTCACTTGAGCTTAAAGGATATCGTTTCTTTACTAGATGTGATTCGGAGGTTATTGCTGTATTCATTGCAGATCAAATTTTGAGACATGGTGACATAGAAAAGGCTAATTATGAATTTATAATGAAAGCAGATGGCCCTTTTACATATATGGTTGCTACACCAGATTCTCTGGCCTTGGTTAGAGACAAATTTGGAGCAAGAAAAGGTATTTTCGGATATAATCCAGGAAGTAAAAACTATCCATCTTTCTGGGCGATGGCAACTGATTTATCTGCTTTGGATTCTGTAGGAGCAACATATCATGTAGAAACTGCACAACCTGGGAAACCAAAAATATTTTACAACCAGATGAAAATAAAATCTATTGCTAATTAAATCAATAATTTATTTTTCAAATTCAAATTTTTAAATAAATTCTTAATAAAATACTGCTGATCTTTAAAATCTGTTTTGATTTATATTTATTTATGATAAATAAAAAATATCAATTTTCTACACTTTTTAGAAATGTGTGCATATGCGACTTTATAATTTAGTGTTAATAGAATAAAAGATATATCAGTAACCTTGCTAAATATTCGGGATAAAATAAATTGTATATTCTAGATATTGATGAAATAAGATCCATTGCCGACTCTATAGGGTCTATGACATCAAATCCAGATGAACAATTTGAAAGACTAAATATTATGTTATATAAAAATTATAGAATAGATCTACCTAAAGGGATAAAAAAGGCGTCTTTAGAAAAGTTCAAGGATATTATAAGTTCTCCATTGGTATACGAACGAGCAGTAAATTCTATTCTAAAACGGAAAATAGTAGAAGGCGAAAATAAAATCACTATAAAAAATCCAAAAGCACTTTATAGAATTGGAATTCTCAGTTTCAGAGAACCGATAAAACTAGATTTAATTGTAGAGGGAAGTGTTGGAAATTTTTTTGCGGCTGGTTGTAATTTTGACGGAACGTGGACAGTAAAAGGTCATTCTGAAAATGGTTTGGCTGATAAGGGATATGCTGGTAAAATTATTGTTGATGGTTTTGCAACAGAGCTTGCAGGACAGAATAATCAGGCCAGAGAAGATAGCGATGGTGTTGATATTCTGGTCAGAAAGGGATGCATGGAGAGAGCCATGGGTCAGGCTAGAGGAGGGAGCTTGGTAACGTTTGGTGCAGGATATAATTCAGGTCTGTATATGTCGGGGGGAGTGTTATTAAATTTGGGAGCACCAGGAAAATCCTTTGGTCCTGGAATGGTTGGTGGTGTTATTTTTTCTCCTCAAGGTACTACCGTTGGCGAAGGCGCAACAATTCGAGATATGACCAAAAAAGACTATCAAATTATTTTATCTGTACTAAAAAAATTTGAAACCGAATTGGAGATAAAAGGACTCGATAATTTTTCCCCCGAAAATCATGTATTAAATGTTACAAACAACGGAAATAGTGAAGAATATGATTTTAAAAATTTTATAAAAATTAGCGCAACTGACTAAATAAAACCAAAGGAT
>CAZHFI010000052.1:0-9257 GCA_964531845.1 uncultured Nitrososphaeraceae archaeon | reverse complement strand
TAACAGGAAGAAAGATTATTGCTGATACATATGGCGGAATGGGTAGACATGGAGGCGGAGCTTTTTCTGGAAAAGATCCATCCAAAGTTGATAGGTCAGCCTGTTATATGGCCCGTTATGTGGCAAAAAATATTGTGGCAGCAGGATTGGCAGAAAAATGCGAGGTACAAATAGCTTATGCAATAGGAATTGCAAAACCGGTATCTGTGATGGTTGAAACATTTGGAACAGGCAAGGCATCGCAGGAAGAGATTGAGGGAAAAGTCATAAAGAATTTTGATATGCGTCCGTCTCAAATAATTACCACACTGAATCTGAAACGTCCGATCTATAAAAAAACTGCAGCTTATGGACATTTTGGAAGATCTGACGATTCTTTCACATGGGAAAGTGTTGATAAATCTATTATGACATAGTATTTTCTTTTGTTATTGTTTTATTGATCTGTTCACACTAGCATTTTTTTAATTTCCATACGATGGTCATAATCTAATTTGAATTTTCTATTAAAAAATCTTGTAACATTTTTTACATCTCTTTCAAGATAGTACGACGAATTGGGATGGCTTGCAGTAACTGCCTGAACCCAATCTATTAAAACAACATCCCCTTTTGAATTAATCATGATATTATATTCACTGGTATCGCAGTTTATGACCCCCTGTTTATAACAAGCTTTTATCTGTTCTATGATTTTTTGATATACGTTCTGGGGATCATGGAGGGATGAAATATCTGACAATCTAATACCGTTGATTTTATCTAAAATTAGACAGTGAAGTGATCTGTAGATCGGCTTTGCAATACTGACACCAGAGTTTTCCAATGACGAAAGTATATCATATTCTTTTTTTGCTGCTTCTACATTTAAAAGTAACCAACTATGTGGATTTTTATTTTCCAACGATCTTTTTCTTTTTGTATCTGTAAAACTGGTACGTCCAATCCTGTAAAATTTCAAAGCAGCTGTACTTTCTTTTTCATTTTCGATAAATGCCTCATATACATCAGATTCTTTACCAACTCCAATAGGTCTGCCAACAGCATTGATTACATTCCTGTCTACTAAAATTTTTAAAGCATAAACATCCAATCCCAAAGAAAGCATTTTGTATCCTTTTGAGTTACTGGTTTTTACCAGAATCTTTTTTTCTAATAAATTTGAAATTGCAAAATCTGCAATATCACCATGTAATTTTGAATAATTCACGATCTCATTTCTTGTTAAAACCTCGTGGTGCTTTAGAGAGGATATGCAGACTTTAAGTATTTTAAAATCATTTGCATCCAATTCCTTTACATATCTTGCTGCAAAAGTTATCTGTGACATTATGGTTTTCCAACTCTCAAAATTCTCTTACGGCTATATGGAACCACTTTTTAATATTTTAATCATTTGTATTAAGTTCAAACGCAATGACCATAAATAAATGAACAGATGTTTGATATGGTGGGTTGCTACAAATTAAAGGTAAATGTTGATGCAATACAAATAAACCAGTATCAATTATTACTTTATTATTCATGTCTCTTGAAGGCAAAATTGTAATTATAACCGGCTCATCTCGTGGAATAGGTTTTTCAACAGCCAGGTTATTTGCAGAAAAACATCATTGTTTGGTGGTGCTCTGTTCAAGAGATATCAAACGTTCAGTCAGAATATCTAAAAAAATAAAAGGAAATGTTTTTCCTGTACAGCTTGATGTTACAAAAAAATCAGAAATTAAAACGGTGATAGAAGCGGTACTGTCAAAATATGGTACTATAGATATTTTAATTAACAACGCTGGATTTCCTTTTGATAAAAATATTTGGTACAAAAAATTTCACAAGGTAGATGAAAATGATTTTTTAAATATTTTAAATGTGGATTTGATGGGTTCTGTTCGCATGTCGCAGGCCGTAATTCCTGTCATGTTAAAAAATAGAAATGGTGGTGTAATAATTAATATCTCCTCAACTCCTGCTCTCAATGGATATCATCAAGGAGTGGCATACACATTGGCCAAATCCGGAAATATCGCACTAACCAAACATATATCACGTGAATACGGTTCTAACAATATACGCTGTTATACTCTTGCACTGGGAAATATTTCAACTGATGCCACATATTTTTCCATGAATGAAAAACAACGAAAAATAGCTGAAAACGAGTCATCCATGAAAAGATGGGGACGTCCTGAAGAAGTTTCTACAGTTGCAGTATCGCTTGCAAGTAACGATTTTTCCTTTGCTACAGGAAATACTATTCTGGTAGATGGAGGATTTGTGATGCTATAATATGAGCGATAACTGTCACATCATAATGCTTGCGATAGATAAAATAATTACTGTTACTGCTACTGTTTTCATAGACAAAGGTGCATTAGTATTATAGACTTGGAACAATCCAGTAATTCAGAAAATGTCATGACCACCACAACGGCTAATTCTACTGCTGCTACTATCGATGACGATGTTAACAGAAACGATGAATTTGATATTTCTCTTGCAGAAAAAGAACAGGAACTTCCAAAAGAGATTGAAGAAAAAAGAAGAAAAGGGTTATTACGAACTGGGTTTACAACAGGAACATGTGCATGTGCAGCAGCAAAATCATCTTTATTGTTTTTAATTACCGGAAACCAGTATTCTGAGATATCTGTTACGCTTCCAAAAGGAAAAACAATTGATATCAAACTTGCATGGATGAAAAAAAATAATGATGGCTCTATTACAGCCTCTGTTATAAAGGATGGAGGAGATGATCCCGATGTTACTCACGGACATGAAATCTGTTCAACTGTGGGGATAATCCCATCTTTTGATCAGTCCAGTACCGTAATAATTGATGGAGGACATGGTGTTGGAAGGGTAACAAAACCAGGACTGGGCCTTGAAATCGGATCTGCAGCAATAAATCCGGTACCTAAAAAGATGATCCTTCAGGCAGTTTCGGAGGTGGTAACTGATGAATTTTTAAAAAAAAACACGATAAAAATTACCATATCAGTCCCAGATGGTGTTGAGATTGCAAAAAAAACTGACAATCCACGCCTTGGAATAATGGATGGTATTTCGATTCTTGGTACCAGTGGAATAGTTTATCCATTTTCCACGGCTTCTTTTGCTGCATCTATCAGACAGAGCATCGATGTATCTCTGGCTTTGGGGACAACTACATTGGTACTGACAACGGGTGGAAGAAGTGAGGATTTTGCGAAGGAACTTTTTGGAAACCAGATCCCAGACCACGGATATATACAGATAGGTGATTTTTCAGGATATTCCATAAAACAATGTTCCATCAAAAAAGTTCAAAAAGTAATAATTGCTGGATTTATCGGCAAATTGACCAAAATGGCAATGGGAATAAAGCAGACCCATGTTCGTGGGTCACATGTAAGCATGGAGTTTATGGCCCGATTGGCATCACAATGCGGTGCATCAAAAACCGTAGTTGACATGATACAAAATGCAAATACTGCAAGACATGTATCTGAAATTATAAAGCAGAATGATGTAGATGGGTTTTTTAGTTTGATCTGCAAAAATGTTTACGAACAGATGTATGAGCATGCTGGAAAGAATATGGAAATAGAAGTTATGCTGTTTGAATTTGACGGAAAAATATGTTCACGATATCCAGAAAAATAAAAAATAATTAATTTGTTTCGGTTTAAATAAAGATTATTATTTTTCGCTTTCGATTTTATTGGAACAAATTTATATTACTTTCTAAATAGTTTTCGCATGGAGTATTATTTTTACATTCTTTATTTTGCTGTTACATGTTACTATTAGTGTCCAGTTTGATAATGATATCTATGGAATTTGATATTCCTATTTTTTATTCAATTATGTTAATACATACAATATCATTTCTAACATTGTCTATACACTGTCTATTCTCCTGTTTTATCCAGTTCTCTCCTATCTTCTGCTCCAGATACGCAGTCTCAGAACCAGAATTTGTTGCTTCAATCTTTTGAAATATCGTATAACAGTCAAGTTCAATATTTTCATCACTATCTTTATACTCCGTTTTCTGTTTATATGCTGCTCTTGTTTTTTGGGAAATACCACAGTTGCCAGAATTTGTGGCCATATGTACTTGTCAAATCCTTTTCACAGTTATCATCATGTTCTGTCTTTTCTTTAATATCCCTATTGGTATCGAAGTATTCAAAAACCATCTGTAACTACATCAATCCACTATCAGGTATTGCAATATTAAAAAATTGATTTAGGTTTGAATTTGATGAAAATACAGTATTATAGATAGTTGATGTTGACATGGCAGTGGATATAAAAACTGCTACACAAAATGATAATGTTTTTTTATTTTGGTTTTAAACTTCTTGTTGATCATAATTATTCGGAGATTTTTTATATTTGGCGATTATTGTACATATTTAGTAAAACAACACATGAATATGTATCTGAAAATACATTGTTTTTATTCCAAAATTTTTTAAATCTTTTCAAAAATTGTTTTAGAATGCTTTGTTGCACATCTATGAAAATCGACAATATGGAATAAAATTTTGACAGGAACAAATTGCTAACATGAATTCCCTATATAATACCATATTCTTTATTTTAATCAAAATCGACGAAAATCATAGTTATGCAACAAAGCATTTTAGAATACAAATTTAAAAGTAATATATATATATATTCATCAGTTATTAAAAATTCATTTAAAAATTATTTATGCAATAACTTATTTTTTTATAACTCTGATCAGAGTTATAAAATATGTCAAAAAGCTAACACAATCCGAATTAATAATGCATACTAAAATATGACCTTATTGTATTAAAGAAAATCAAAAGATAATGATAATTATGAAAAATACTATTAAATGATCTTTGATGCTTTCAAAATGTTTGGAATTTCATAGTAGATAGATACACATTATACAATATTAAAAGAAATATGTTATACCAAATAAGTATTTTCTTTGTTATGAGAAACATAAACAATACAGAAGATGTAAGAATTGCAAAAAATATCAAAGTTGAAATGATGGTAGAATCAATATCATTTTCAGAAATTACCATGACTATTTCTAATATCAAAGTGATATTGGTAACACAGGACTATATGATATTTCCTAAAGTTAAATCAAATATTTTTTCTTATGGCAACAATACCTACCGTTAACTCTGGCAGTGAAGTACCCAAAGCAATAATGGTAGAACCAATAACTGATTGTCCTATTCCAGTTGAATCTGCCACGATAGTGGCAGTATCCACAATAATTTTGGCACTGATGATGACTATTGTCATATCTATAATAAAATAAAAAAAGACGGTCTTTTTTTTTCTTTTAAAATTTCATTCAAACAGTACTTTTAATCCGTTCTTTTGATTCTGTTTCTGAAAGACAGCCTGATCGACTATCAAGTTTTTCTAGAACCTGATGAGAATTTAGGCTATGCCATGTGACTGGCGTATTTATAGACAGGTATATAAAAAATCTGCGTAATAAATTTTGAATGCCTGTTTATTTTTATTTGAAGGAAGACTCAAAATAAGATAAATCTTTCTGAAAAACAATCTTAATCGTAACTGTCAATATTTTATCATGATTTATCTTATCTATTTTTTGTATCTTGATTTTGGATGAACATGAACAAATACGGCGGTAATATTTATAATCAGAAATTAAGGCCATTTTTTAGTTTTATTTTTTAATAAAAAATATCTCGGTTGAAGCCAAAACAAAATTTTCATATCTTTTAAAGGTAGATTTATTATATTTGTATGATAAACAGTTGATTAACTTTTCTATATCTATAATTTTTCAAATCTGATTGTTTATTTTTAATTTTTTCTTTGAATCTGACCAAAATGAGATATATTATATTGACAGATTTTCTCTTTTACAGAACCAAAAGAACATTTATTTTGACAATTTTCCAATGCATGATATAGTATTGAATAATAAAATTGCAATAGTTGCCATCACAAAACATGGTATAGATATCGCAGAAAAAATAAAATCACAATTACATGAAGCACAAGTCTTTGTACCTGATAAACACAAATTATACTATGAAGGAAAAAAAAATAACGAGCAAAACCTTATTTTAGATATAAACTGGTTTTCAGAACAAACTTCAAAGTTCATACCTAGTCTGTTCAAAACTTTTGATGCACTTGTCTGTATTTTTTCTCTTGGTGCTGTAATTAGGCTGATCGCACCGGTATTATCTGATAAAAAAAATGACCCTGCCGTTTTGGTAATTGACGACCAGCATCAATTTGTAATAAGTGCTCTCTCGGGGCACTTGGGTGGAGCAAACGAATTGACAAAGACTGTTGCAGAAATTTTGAATTCGATCCCTGTTATAACAACTGCAGCAGATGTAAATAATACCATTTCTGTAGATCTTTTGGGTAAAGAACATAAATGGATAATAGATGATTTTTCTAATGTCACTGCAATTAGTGCACATATGGTTAATGAGGAAAAGATTGGAGTCTATCAAAGTACCGGGCAGACGGTATGGTGGCAAAAAGAAAAAAAACCGTTACCAAAAAATGTTTTTGTTGTACATGATATCGATGAATTAAAAAAAAGCGAGTTTAAGGGATGTCTGATTATAAGTGACCAAATAATATCTGAAGAAGAAATTTTAAAAAAATCAGTTATCTACAGACCAAAAAGTCTTGTAGTGGGAGTTGGACTTCATTGGGATACTAGTATGGATGTTATTGAAAATGGAATAACTACAGTATTTGACAAATACAAATTAAGTCTAAAAAGTATCAGCAAAATAACATCATTAGATCGGGGTGCACGTGTAAGAGGACTAGATGAATTCTGTCAAAAATATGGTCTAGAAATGGAATTGTATGGTAAGGCAGAACTTTCTGATGTACAGGTTCCAAATCCATCTGATGTTGTCAAAAAATATGAGGGAACTCCCAGTGTTTCGGAGGCGTCATGTATTTTAGGTTCTACTAAGGGAAGTTTGATTGTTACCAAACAAATATTTCCACCCAACCTTACAATTGCAATCTGTAGAACGGAGTTTGAGTGAATCATAAATATGAAAAAGGCGCTTTTGATTATCGACAGAGGTAGTAGGGCAGAGGAGGTAAAAACAGAACTAAAGGATCTATGTGAGATAACAGGCAGTAAAGGAGGATATCAATACTGTAACTTTTGCTTCTTAGAAGTTATTCCACCTTTTATAGATGAAGGAATCGCAAAATGTGTGGATAGCGGTTCGGACCTGATAACTGTCATGCCGTACTTTCTGTATCCTGGCATGAAATTAAAAGATACCGTAAAACAAAGTGCAATTTTTTGCAGAGATCAAAACCTGAGGTTGGTGATTACAAAACCTTTATGTTACCATGATTTAATGATTGATATTTTAAAAGAAAAAATTGATAATTTGAAAGAAAAGAAAGACTTGAAAATTCCAGATTCTGAAATTGATTTACTGATGATAGGACATGGAAGCAGCGATAAAAATGCCAGACATGCATTTTTGTATTCTGTAGAAAAACTAAAACCATTCTACCGAAATGTAGAATTTTGTTTTCTAGAATTAGATACACCAGATATAGAACATGGAGTTTTCAACATTTTGAAAAAAAATCCAAAAAACGTGGTTCTACTTCCATATTTTCTGCATAATGGGATCCATCTACAAAAAGATATTCCTGAAGAGCTTGAGCGAGTTACAAAAAGTTGCAACTTTGAGATGCATACTGCCGAACACCTTGGAGTTAATGAAAAATTGGTGGACATGATTTTACAAAGGGCAATGGAGGCTGAAAATAAAATTGTATTTTAAAAATGATGGTAATGATACAGGTGGAGAGGAAAAAAGTAATGAAAATAATTCTATCGGTTCTGAAATAACATATACCAACAAGGAAAAAGAGTATGATAAAAATGAAAGTCATGAAAAAAGAGACATGTCAAAAAGAGGATTTGACATTGAAAAACTCAGCTTTCAGATAATTGAAGATGAGATCAAACATATGTATTATCAAAGTTCAGATTTTCTCGATGATGGCCATCATTATGTTGCTGGGTATAACGAACTTGAGTGGCCTATTGTACGAAGAGTAATTCACGCTACGGCCGATTTTGATTTTGCTTTTAAAAATAAGATACAGTTTCAAAAAGATGCAATACGGTCTGTATTTGAAGGATTTGAAAATAAATGCAATATTGTTACCGATGTAGATATGGTACTATCTGCCATCAGTAAAACATCTTTGAAAAAAATGGGATTGAATGCAGCATGTCATATTTCCGATGGCGACCTTGCAATACGGGCAAAGGAAACAAACATGACACGTTCTGAACTTGCAATGAGAAAATCTCTGGAGGAAATAAATGGTGGAATTGTTTGTATTGGAAATGCGCCAACTGCGTTGTTGGAAGTTATCAAAATGATACGAGAAGGGATTGCAAGACCAAAACTGGTAATAGGAGTTCCTGTTGGTTTTGTATCAGCACCAGAATCAAAATACGAGTTGACCAGAACAGATATTCCATATATTACCAATACTGGAAGAAAGGGAGGAAGCCCTGTTGCTTCATCTATAATCAATGCATTGATGCTTCTCTACCAGAATATGTAAAAATCAGATACATTTCAGTCAATTTCAAACATATATGATACGTGGGTCCAAATCCCACTGGCCCCATATAGTATAAGGGGACAGTTGCAGTATATAGCTCTTGTGAATTAATATATGAAAATACTGAAAACTTTTTTCTAGTTAAAATAGTTATAAAAATATCATAAAAAATGAAATACCATGTTGGTTGTAGTGGTTGGAACTACAATGGTTGGATAGGACCGTTTTATCCACAGAATCTGGAAAACCAATATTGGTTATCATGCTACTCACAGATATTTTCTTTTGTAGAAATTGATTCTACTTTTTATAAGATACCTTCAAGGTTTATGGTTGATAACTGGAATAAAAGAACTCCACAGGATTTTAGATTCACTGTAAAGTTTCCAAAAACCATAACTCATGAATACAGTCCCAAAACTGTATTGACAGACCTTGAGGAAACAATTTCAATATTTATGGATTCAATGAAACTGCTTTGTTGCATAACTATGATTTTCGTCGATTTTGATTAAAATAAAGAATATGGTATGATATATGGAATTCATGTTGGCAATTTGTTCCTGTCGAAATTTTATTCCATATCGTCGATTTTCATAGTTGTGCAACAAAGCATACAAATGCACAATTGGGAATAAGTCTGGAACATCCTTCAG
>CAZHFI010000051.1:0-9456 GCA_964531845.1 uncultured Nitrososphaeraceae archaeon | reverse complement strand
AATTGCATTTTTTTGATTAATTTCATCTTGAACATTATTTGAAGTAATATCCTTAAAACTATTCAGTATAATGAATTCGTCAATAAATTTAAATCTTTTATAAAATTTTAATCTTCTTTCTTCACATATTAGAACAGTTTTAAATCCCTCATCTTTTGCACCCTTCAATACCTGTAATGAACAATGGGATGAAAGAGCTGTTATTGCATATTTAAAATGTTCATTATTTTCATTATGTTTTGTTTTAATTAACCTCTGTTCCATTTCATTCACTGAATTTTCCTATCGCTATTATGTTTTAATAGCTCTTAAAATACCATATGTCCATTTTCAATTAATTCATCCGTGTCTGTTAATTAATAAATGGTATAAATATAGTGTATATAAAAAGTTCTATTTATTGTCATGACCAGAAATTTATCCGAAGTTTTTCAAGATACACATTCATCTTTTCTAAATAATATGATAATAAAATTGGATAAAAATTCTGATATCTATAAAAAAGTCAAATCAGGGAATTATAGAATTGCAGTATATGGACTAGGACATGTAGGTTCCCCTCTTGTTTCTGCGTGGATAAGAAGTGGCGCAACGGTAATTGTAAACGATAAATCCCAAAAGGTTCTCGATAATGCTAGCATCGGAATTACTCATATACCAGAACCTGGAGTCAACGATGCCTTTTCTCAGGGTTTGAAAGAAAAAAGATTATTGATATACACTGACCCAGTTCAATCCTCTAGAGATTCGGTATTAAAAATGATATGCGTTCCAGTTTTGGCTCCTGATGGTTCTGCCGATCTTTCAGCGGTAATTGATGTTGCTATTTCTATAGGTAGAGGATTGAAAAAAAATGATGTAATTTCTTTAAATCCAAGTGTTCCACCTGGAACTACGGAAGACGTTATAACTCCTATTCTGGAAAAAGAAAGCAATCTAAAAGCAGGAGAGGACTTCTATGTAGTCTATAATCCAGAACGTATTTACGAAGGCCGTGCAATAGAAGATATAGAAGAAAGATATCCGGGAATAATATCTGGTTTGGGACAAAAAAGTTTGGATGTAGGTACGCAATTTTTTTCTATAATATACAATCAAGGAATTATCCAGATGTCGACAATCAAAACGGCTGAAACTGAAAAATTATTTGAAGGAGTATACCGAGATGTAAATATAGCACTTGCTAATGAACTTGCAAAATATTCTGAAAAACTGGGAGTTGATTTTTGGGAAGTAAGAAATGCAGCAAATTCACAACCATTCTGTAATATTCATCAACCCGGAGTAGGAGTTGGTGGGGCATGCATACCGGTATATCCTCAATTTATTATTGAAAGTGCTTATAAACTGGGAATTGATTGCATTATTACAAAACAAGCTAGAACTATCAATAATGGGATGCCCAAATATTGTGTAGAAAACGCAATCAAAATGATAAAGCCCGATAAACCAAAAAATGAAATCAAAATTACTCTACTTGGACTGGCATTTAGAGGCGGAGTATCAGACACAAGATTATCTCCAACATATGATGTCATTAAAGAGCTAAACAAATTGAATTATTCAAATATTACGGTACATGATCCTTTGGTGAAATCTGATAATCATCTAAAAAAAAATTTAAAGATTAATCTCACATCTAATTTCAAAGAAGCGACAGAAAATTCTGATCTTATAATCATAACCACAAATCATCAGGAATATGCTGAATTAATTAAATTTAATATAACTAATACTCCTATATACGATGGCAGAGGTTTGTTAAACTTTACCACTTTTGGCTTTCCAGTCCATATACTGGGAAAACCAAATATCTAGACAGTCACCTATTTAAGAAAATATCGGGTATTGTTACCCTCTATTTATCCAATGGTCCTTCTGCAAGAGTAAACTCACTTTGAATCATATTTCCACAGGTTGCTCCAGCAGAACATTCATTTATTTGCATTATTTCCCTATCCAAAGTAGATTCCAAATTTCCATAGCCCAGATTCCATACATCAAATCCATCTCCGTCATCAAAGAGATTTTCACAATCTGTTTTTTCATCCTGACAATCATTTCTTTGCTTCATATCTTCTCCCAAGCTTTTGATCTTTAGGTCGCCATTTTTTTCAGCGTCTATCGGTGAATATATCACTAATGAAGATCCGATTGTTAATAATGATATTGTCAGTATACCAAATTCAATTGTTTTTTTACAGTTCATATTTACAATCAAAATTACAGAATTATTTTCTATTATATTTAACTTAAGTAAGTTAATACTGAATTTTAATAGAGAAAAATGTTGTAATTTTGTTGTTATAACTTTTTCCTTTTTTTATTAAATCAAATTATTACATAAAATATTATTGAAATATATTCCAAAAAGATTTATTTCCAACTCCACAAAATCAGGAATTTTACATGTTTATATTTATAATGTTATATTTTTTATTTTTCTATTTTAAAAATTGTTACTGTAAAAAATTAATACAACACTAACAAGACTTGTTTAAATCAAATGAACATCAATTTTAATATGAGTTATTTTTTTATTTTTCTATGGAATCTGAAAAGAGAAAAGAACCTAAATCATTAAAAACCGTTGAGTGGAAAGATGATTCATTAGTTTTAATTAATCAAACTAGGTTACCTTCAAGACTTGTTTATACTAAATGTGTTAATCATCAACAAGTAGCCGAAGCCATTAAAAATTTGGTGGTTCGTGGTGCTCCAGCAATAGGCGTTGCAGCAGCATTTGGGATGGCTTTGGCAGCAAATAACAGCAAATCAAGAACTCTTTTGTCCCTGTTTAAAGATCTTGATAATGCATTTGAAACAATTAGATCTACGCGTCCTACTGCGATTAATCTTTTTTGGGCTTTAGACCGGGTTATGAAAGAGGGTAAAAAAGGGAAAACTATCCAAGAAGTAAAAAAATTGATTCTTCATGAAGCAATAGTTATGGCTACGGAAGATATAGAAAATAACCGATCTATGGGTGCATTTGGATCAACCATTATTTCAGATGGTGATGTTATTTTGACTCATTGCAATGCCGGGTCACTAGCTACCGTTGCATATGGTACTGCTTTAGGTGTTATACGAGCTGCAAAAGAGGCTGGAAAAAATATTAAGGTAATTGCTACAGAAACCAGACCAGTGATGCAGGGTGCAAGATTAACTGCATTTGAGTTACATCACGATGGAATTAATGTTAGTCTAATACCTGATACTGCAGTTGGTCACATAATGTCAAAAACCAAGGTCAAAAGTGTGGTTGTAGGCGCAGATAGGGTGTTAAAAACTGGACATGTGTTTAATAAAATCGGAACTTATCAAATTGCATTGTTGGCAAAGGCACACAAAATTCCCTTTTATGTAGTTGCACCGACATCAACATTTGATCTAAAGAATACTCCTTCAAATATTACTATAGAAGAACGTCCAAAAGAAGAGGTCATCCGAATTGGAGGAAAAAAAATAGCTCCTGACGGAATAGGTGTTTTTAATCCTGCATTTGATATGACTCCACCTGAATTAATCACTGGAATCATTACTGAGAAGGGAATTTTAAAACCGCCATTTGAAAAAAATATAAAAAAATTAAAAATCGAAGCTTGACTTAAAATTTGAAGAAAACTGTAATGATGTGTGTATAGGTTTAATTCCTATTTATAAATAAGTGACAACATTTTTATCATCTATCAAAAAAGAAAAAAATCGATAAATTGACAACATCATCTATAACAGAAGAGAATGTTTATTCTGCATTAAGAAAGTGTATGGACCCTGAAATTCCAGTAAACATTGTTGACTTGGGTCTGATATATGGAGTAAACGTGAGCTCCGAGAATAATGTTGATATAAAAATGACAATGACCACAAGAGGCTGTCCTTTGCATAATACACTTGTAAATGATGTTAAAAGAAATGTCGGGAAACTAACCGATGTAGGTAACATCAATGTTGAAATTGTATGGGAGCCCCCATGGACAATTGAGAAAATGGACCCAAAAGCAAGGGAAATGCTCGGTATTGGTAAGCCAACATTGCGATTTAAGATCGACTATGAAAAGGCACTTCCCCAAAGAATAGGGACAATTTCTAATGCCGAAGACGGTTCTTTAATTTTATTAAATACTAAAGACCAGGGTTTCATGGTAAATGATGCAATAATAAAATTCTGGGAATCATGTGATGGAACAAAAACTTTAAATCAATTAACGGATCACTTTTCAAATAGCCTGGGTCTTCCAAGACAACAGGTAGAACAAGAAGTGATTCAACTGGTTCAACAATTGTTTGAAGCCGAATTATTAAAAGTCTGACTATATTTTTTCATGCAATTTTTGAATTATCTATCTTTAGTTACACTTTTGTGTTTTAATTTTATATGTTCAAATAGACATAACCTAGAACAAAATTCTCCCAAACAATCCTCAATACATGGTATAGGCTCAGTCTCATTGTATTTTTTATTACAATAAGTGCAATAGGATTCAAGAAATGGAAATATCCTTGAATAGTAAGGATGATTCACAAAATTTTTTTTCTCTTTAAACCAAAAGACTTCAAGATTTGATTTTTCTGCAAAAGACATTACAGTATCATATGATTCATAAAAACCTGGAGAATAAAATTGTCTTGTTATTAATCTAGGTTCTATTTTGTCTGAATCATATTTTTTAAAAACGGCCAACCATAGAACATGCGGCATGAAATCGGGATTGTTATTTTCTATATCTTCATCTCTTTTCCTTTTTACTTTCATTTTAACTCAGAATAAAATTTAACAAGAAAGGATTCAATTGTGACACTTTTTAACATATTGTATTTTATTTTTTAGTACATTAAGGAATTTTTAATCATATCTTTAATTTCGGATATCTTTATCCTGGTTTGACTCATGTCGTCTCGGTATCTTATAGTTACAGTTTGGTCCTCCACAGTCACATGGTCTATAGTTATTGCAAATGGGGTTCCTATCTCCTCCAATCTTCTATATCGTCTGCCAATTGATCCTGCATCATCGTAAAAAACATTAAAATCTCTTTTTATATCAGAAAAAATTTTTGTTGCAATCTCTCCCAAGCCATCTTTTTTTACTAACGGAAGTATTCCTACTGTTATGGGTGCAAGGTAAGGTCTTAACTTTAAGACTGTCCTTTCATTTTCAAGATCGTCAAAGTAACTATGTTCCAAAATTGAGTAAATACTTCTATCTATTCCCATTGATAATTCAAATACATGCGGGAGTATCTTTGTCTGTTTATGCGGGTCTGTGACTTCTAGATTCTGTTTACTCGTTTTTGAATGTTCAGATAGGTCATAGTCGGACCTGTCATTACATGCAACCAGTTCAAGCCATCCTACACTCGTTTCTACTTCAAAATCAAATGCCACTGTTGCATAAAATGCTTTTTCATCATCAGATAATTTTCTAAATCTAGTTTTTTCAATATCTATTCCTGTTTTTTCATAAAATTGTTTCAGTAATACTAGGTAGTATGCTATTAATCGATTTGGGATTATTTTTTGGTTGATTGCTTCCTGTGCTGTTAAAGTTTTGTATTGTCCTTGATAAAATATTCTTAAAGTAACATCTTTTACTTCCTCAAAACCTGCAATTTCGTTTACACTATCTTTATTAAAAAAAACCTCAATCTCAGCCTGGTAAAATTCTCTTAATCTTAAAAGACTCTGCCTTGGAGCTATCTCGTTTCTAAAACTCTTTCCAACTTGAGCAACCCCAAAGGGAAATTTACCACGCATTACTTTAAACAGTCTGGCAAAATCTACAAATATCGACTGACATGTTTCTGGCCTTAAGTACGCTTCATCATTATTTGGTCCTATTCCAAGCTTAAACATCATATTAAATCTACTTGATTTTTCAAAATCAGAATTACATCTAGGACATTTCAAATTATTTTTTTTTATCAAAATATTTATGTCATTTTCACTCAGTCTTTCAGGTATTTCTTGACCCGTTTTTTCTGAAAGAAACTTGTCAGCCCTGAAGGTTGATTTACAATTAGAACATTTGATGATGGGGTCGCTAAAATTCTTTAAATGTCCAGATGCCACAAATACATTTTCACTCATGATCTGGGAACCATCGATTTCAACTATCGATGCTTTTCTCACCAATTCTTGTCTCCATAAATCAATAAATTTATTTTTAATATTAACACCATTTGGACCATATTCCCAGAAACCAGCATGAGCATCAGAATAGATCTCTGAACTGGGGAAATAGAATCCTCTTTCAAGAGAAAGTTTTATTATTTGTTCATAAGTGGTCATTATGTGGTTATTGTGATTAATATTTGGTTTAAATTTTTATCGAAAATTCTATAATTCAACAAAATATTAAAAAATTAATTCACTAATTTTATTCAATAAGTTCATAAACAGCATCCATGTTTTCTTTTTCTCCTCTTATGTTATCAATCGGAGTCTCCATTATGATCGGTAATTTAGCTATTTCTTTGTGATTTAGAAAGCAAGAAAGCCCTCTCTTTCCAATGTATCCTAAACCTATGTGTTCGTGTCTATCTTTGTTGGAATTGAATTCACCTTTTGAATCATTTAGATGTATTATTTTTAATTCTTTGAATCCTATTATTTTTTCGAATTGATCTAAAGTCTTTTCTACGTTTTCTTCATCTCTGAGGTCATAACCAGAGGTGAATGCATGACATGTGTCAAGACACAGACCAAAATTTCTAGAATCAAGTACATCCAATATCTCTCTTATCTCCTCGAAGTTGTTTCCTATACTATTTTTCTGACCAGAGCTATTTTCTAGCAATATTGTCAATGGGACTTTGCTTTTTTGTGTAGATCTGTAGTTGTCTACTGCATAATTACAAGCATTGATTAGTTGGTTTTTACCATTTTCTTTCCCTTTGCCCAGATGGCTACCTAAATGGATAATAAGGTTCGGAATGTCTAGTTGACTACACCTATTTATCTCCTCTAAAAGGATATTCTTGGACTTTTCATATGCATCCCCAAGTGGTGCTGAAAGGTTAGGAAGATAAGGCATATGCGTGGCAACCGCATTTTTTTCTATACGACTCTCTAGGAGTCTTTTTTTAAATTCTTTGACATCTTCAATATCCAATGACTTTGCATTCCAGCCTCTAGGGTTTCTACTAAAAATCTGAAATGCAGTACATCCTATATTCAAAGCATTTGGAACAGCATTGGAAATTGAACCTGCGATTGAAACATGAAATCCTATTTTCCTATATTTTTTTTTATTAATCTCAATTTCTTTATTCAAATTAATTAATTTTTCATAAAAAGATATTTTTAGGTTCGTATACTATAATAGAAAGGTTTAATGTTGGAAATCAATCTCGGGACAGGAGATTTAGCCAAATATCCTTTTTTAAATGAGGCGTCTCATTATGTTAGAGAAACTCATTTTAGTCTAGAAGAATTTGACAGACCAGACATGGAACATATTTTGCAAAGGGCTACACATCGTGTCAGTTCGGAGTTGGATGGAAAAATCTATCTTGATTTGGAAAGATATGAAATTGAGATAATGACCTTTTTAGTTTGTCTTGTAATCGTAAAAAACACATCAGTTGAAAGCATAATTAAAAAATTTTCGTTATACGAAGCTATGAGAGCAGAACATTTTCTAAAAGATGATCTAAAGGTATATGATGAAAAAAGAACAAATCTATTACTTTCTAAAATATTTAAAGAAATTTTTAAAATCAATATTATTAAGGATAATCCTGATGATAAGATATTTAAAATGAACATAGCCGACTACCTTACGAGGTCGTCTAAATTTCATGAAAGAGAATGGAAAATAACTAATAGATCAGTTAACAATGGTTTCGTATTTTTAGATGTGAATGAAACGGTCAGGATGATAAGAAGTGAGTTATATCTAATTATATATCAACGAATCAAGGATATGAATCTGCCATCTATTCCATATTCTATCCAGAAAAAATCTGAAATTATAAAAAGAAAGTTTACTCCATATCAAACAAGAAATATTGCTGCAAAAACACTTAACGAATATCCTCCATGCGTTATCCGAATAATCTCTATGTTGGAAAAAAATGAGAATCCATCTCATTCTGCTAGGTTTTTACTTGCTACATATCTTCTTACTCACGGGAAAGAGATTGATGAAATAGTGTCACTTTTTAAAAATGCCCCAGATTACAATGAAAAAATAACAAGATATCAAATTGAACATCTTTCTGGAAAAAAAGGAAATAATATTAAATATTCAGTTCCCTCTTGTTCAAAACTACTGGCAGAAGGTTTATGCTTTCCTGATATCTATTGTGATGGGATAACCAATCCGTTACAATATAAGAAAAAAGTCGACAAGCCGGTAAAACCATAAAAGCAAGAAACTAAAAAATAACAAATAATATTAATGACCATTATAGACAACAGCAATCTAACTGGTAAAGAGGAGAAATCCACTGTCTCTGCTAATAATTCCACTGTGGTCAAAAATTACATCAAATTAAAAACTGGATTCAGAAAATTTTATTTTAAAGAATTTCCAAAAAAAATAAAAGATATAGAAAATATCTCAAAACGAGAATTTGGTTTCATGACATTTGATAATCTGATCAAACGTCACATGTCTTTTACAAGTTTAGGCAAATTACAGGCATATCTTATAAGGGAAATTCCATCTGATGTTTATTGTTCAAACTCGATTTACAATTTTCCAACTTTTCCAATACAAGACAAACAATGGCTAGGGGCAGATCTTATTTTTGATATTGATTTAAAAGATCTTAATCTTCCTTGTTTTGCTTCTCATACATATCAAGTCTGTAAAAAATGCAAAAATATTTCTTCATCTGTAACAATTTCTTGTTTATCATGCAACGATACTAAATTTTCCAAAATTACATTTCCCTGCAGAATTTGCATATCTCAGTTGAAAAAGGAGGTTAAGAAATTGTTGGATTTTCTGACAGTTGATTTTGGAATAGACAAGAATAACATCGAGATATTTTTTTCTGGTAACACGGGTTTTCATCTACATGTAAATGAAGTAAATCTTAGAGAACTGGATTCCCAGTCTCGTGCAGATCTATCTTCATACATATTGGGCAAGGACCTTATACCCGAGTTCTTTGGAATCAGAAAACAAAAAGAAACTTTCATAGTAAAGATTCCTTATTTTGGAATTAATTTTGGATGGAGGAAAAAAGTCTTTGAAAAATTGGGTATAGATGTTGTCACAAAACAAAGACTGAGTTTCTCCATTAACAAATTGGGAGGCTACTATGGGTTTAGAACAAAATTATCTGAAATCGGAAACGAACTAGGTGCCAAGGTAGACCCAATGGTGACTATGGATGTACATCGAATATTTCGAATGCCATATTCTATCAATAGCAAAAGTGGTCTGATAAAAACAAGATGTGACAACATAGACAATTTTGAACCATTTAATGATTCTTG
>CAZHFI010000050.1:0-10670 GCA_964531845.1 uncultured Nitrososphaeraceae archaeon | reverse complement strand
TATCTGGACAAGATAAAAATGATGTAGAAGAGAAGAATTTTATTAACGAACTTGTTCAGACAGGAAAGTTTGATGAGGATGATGCAAAAAGTTTTCTAAGAAAAGCAATGCAGAACGGTCAAATATATGAAAGAAGATCTGGATATTACGCAAAAGCATAAACTCTATTTGTATAAATAATGGAGAAAATATTCTCATTTTTATTTATATACAAATATATATTATATTTTAAAGACAATAAATATTTAATATCTCTGAAAATCGAATTTTTTACAATCTCTATAAGATATGATCGTTGTATACAAATATCATTATATAAGAAATTAGTAAATTCATTATTTAGTTTTTGTTTGGAATAATATATGTTTATCAAATTGACAAATTCAACTGAAAGCCTTCAGCATGACCATGTTTTCATTAAACGTGTTAAAGACATTGTACACATATGTTCTACTAAACTTTATAATAACCAAAATATCCCAATTGAAGATATCGAAATAATTTCTGTTATAATAGAAGAGTTTATAGATAAATTTCATCATAATAAAGAGAAAAAAGCTATTTCCCTGAGGTTAAAAATAATGATAATAATTATTCAAATCACGTATACAAGCTTACGGTAGAACATGAATTTGGAAGACGAGTAGCTATGATGCTTCGTCGAGAGATTGATAAATACAAAAACAAGAAAATTAATACAACAGAACCTATCGCTAGATTTCTAAGAACATATTCAATATTCATAGACGACCATTTCCAAAAAGAAGAACAATTCTTTGAACTAATTGAAAAAAATAATTTAATTTCTAACGATCAGGATCAAAAAAATTTGGAACATTATCAAATTTGTAAAAATAATGTTGGTGGATCTGAGAGAATGGATCAGATATTAAAATTAGTTGAATATCTTGAAAATCAATATTGGTTTAGATAACAAAATTAATAAAAATATTCTCGGTTATTTTTGTAAAATAAATTTAAAAAATTATAATTTTATTGAGCATGTACGAAAAAGTTGTTTTCATAAAGCTCATTTACTTGTTTTAATTCCGATGAATTTAAGTAGTTTCCATCAGAAATATTTGCAAACATTTCAATTTCTTCTATATCTGTAACAGTAGGAAGAACAACTGATACTGGTTTTTGTGATAAAATAAACTTGATAGCTAATTCAGTTATATTCCATCCTCTTGAACTAGCAATCGGTCTCATCTTGTCAATTTTTTTCATTGCTTCAATTATCCATTCTTTCTTCCTATGACTTCTATGATCTTTTTGAGAGAAGATTGTATTTTCATCCACCTTTCCTGTCAAAACTCCTGAAGCATCAGGAACTCTTATTAATATACCAATATCATAGTCGTCATTAGTATTATATATGCTCGTATCAATCGGATAATTATCATCGAATTTTTTTCCCAAACTATTTTTAAAAAATAACCTTCCAGGATCTTGTTCTAAGATATTATATACTGTTTGAAGACATGTTATGTTTCTATTATTCATTGCAAAGATTCCTTCTTCTTCCCATCCTATTGCTGGACCTAATGCTACTCCATGTGATTTAATCTTTCCAATTGAAATCAGATTATCTAAAGCTTCAAATAATGAATCATTCTTTATCGATTCTATTCTTGGATTGTGTAGACTGTATACATCTATATAATCAGTTTGTAAACGTTCTAAACTTTGTTTGAATGCAAAACCTAAAAATTCAGAATTGTGTTTTTGTGGTATTTCACTATCTCTTACCTGATTGTAGTTGTACATATCATAACCCCATTTTGATGAGATAACTACCTCATTTCTCATATCCTTAAAAGTTTCTCCTATTATCTTTTCACTCTTACCCTTACCATACATGTCCGCGGTTTCAAAAAAGTTAATTCCTAAATCAAATGCTTTTTTTAGCATCCTTTTTGCTTCATCATCATCTATCGTTTTACCCCACCAGTCAAGTCCAATTGTCCAAGCTCCAAATCCTATTTCACTTACCTTGATATTGCTTCTACCTAATTTTCTATACTTCATTCAACTACACCTTAATCTTATTGATTAATCTATTAAATGTTAAATCGTCCAATACTGGATTTAAGATTTTTTCATCCATAAGTTTTTTAAATGTCCTGTTAATTATCATAGAAGTCAGCTTTTCATCCATATTTATCCATGACTTACAACCTGCCCATTCTTTTTTAATATTTACTTTTAAAGATTCTTTCAATTTATAAACACGCAAAAAAAGTACACTCATTGGTTTAGAAGGATTATAATTCATTCTAAAATTTACATATCTCTCATTCCATATGTGATATTCATATAATTTTTTCAAGATTTCTTTATCCATTATTTCTCTAACATCGATTACATTTCCAAATAAATTCAAATCGACATATTCTTTTTCTGAGGCATTTTCCAAAGACATTGCATCAAACTTTTCATGATACTCTTCTTTTATAGAATCTTTTGATTGATGTTCAAATGTGGGAAATAGCATAAACTTGTCATGTTTTAATTCAAATCCGTCTCTATATTCCATAATTCCTCCTTTTCTTAAAAGGATTGTTTGTCTCCCTTCTTCCAATGCCTTACATACGATAGCCCACTCTTTTAGTGCAATCATGTTATGTTATCTAGATAAAAATACTAACCCATACTTTTAATAATCTCTTCTAAAGATTTGTTAACACATACTATCATTGGAGTATCTTTAACTATATATTCACTAACTTTTGTTTCCCTTAATTGCATAATCAGATCCTGAAAATCCATTAAATTATTTGTCTCAAAAGCCAACATAAAATCCTGGTCATCTAAACCAAAAGAGTATGATGTATTTAACCTAACTTGGGGAAATTTCCTTCCTACCTCTATGTGTTCTTCCATCATTTGTTTTCTTTTTTCAAATGGAAGTAAGTACCATTCTCGCGATTTTATAAAAGGATAGACTACGTTATATTTCAATGGTGGTTCATCAGACATAAATGCAGGTACCACCTTGGAAGAATAGATTGACTTACGAGATGCAGAGAGATAAATTTGAGACGGTTCAATGTATTTCCCAAAAATAGTGGAATAAATTTTTGAGGTAAGTATCTGCATTTTTTCAATAGAATCAGAAATCATCCACAACATAAAATCAGAGTCTTCTCTTAATCCTAAAGTAGAATATGTTCTAACTTTCATCTTAGTATTAGCAACGTCAATCAGGGCTGTGAGTTCTTTAATAGCTTCATCCTTTCCAATTTCACTTAACCATCTCCATTTTGGATCAACTTTATAAAATGAAAAATTCAAATAATATACTTTTGTGGTATTATCGTTATTTTCTAAATTTTGTGGTTTTGCTGACCTTTCATCATTTGCCATGTCTTTTAATAATCAGAAACTAAAAACCATATTTAAGAGATATGTTATTTTAAATATTAAAAGTTATTTAAAATGTTTTATTCTTCTATACCTAACCAACCATATCCTTTAGATTCTAATTCTTCTGACAACTCTTTCCCACCAGATTTTATAATTTTTCCTTTTGCCATTACATGAACTTTATCTAATTTTGATAAATATCTTAAAATCCTTGCATAATGAGTGATTACAACCACACCAGCTCCTGTAGCAATTAATTGATTTATTGCCTCTGCAACGGCTTTTACTGCATCAATATCTAGACCAGAGTCAGGTTCATCTAAAATTGCAATATTTGGTCTTAATACCAACATTTGCATAACTTCTGACCTTTTTTTCTCTCCACCAGAAAATCCTTCATTTAAATATCTTCCCAAAAATGATTTATCCAATCCAACATTATCCAAATTTTTCTTGACATATTCATGAAACTCTCTTACAGTCAAAAAAACTTCTCTATCTTTCTGATCTTCTGCAAGAGATTTATTCAAAGTATTATATGCATTTCTTAGGAAATGACTATAGCCAACACCAGAGATTTCCATTGGATATTGAAATCCAAGGAATAAACCAAGTTTTGCACGTTCATCAGTACCAAGATCTAAGATACTCTTATCTTTCACCAAGATATCTCCAGAAGTCACATTATATTTTGGATGGCCTAGTAAAACATTAGCAAAAGTACTTTTGCCAGACCCATTTGGACCCATTATTGCATGTACTTCTCCTTTGTTGATTTCTAAATCTAATCCCTTGAGTATTTCTTTATCATCAATATTTGCATATAAATTTTTTATTTGTAAAAATGACATAACTCCGTTATATTCTATCCGAATTATGCTATAAATATTTTATGAAACTAAAAAATATTTTTGAAAACAAAAACTATTTGTTTTATTGTATCTTCAAGGTTCCAGTCATGTATGGATGTACTTGACAATAGTATGGATATTCTCCAGGTGACATATCGCCTGTTTTTATTACAGAAGATTCGCCACCATCTATAACACTAGTATCAAATAGTTTTCCTGAATCTGGGTCCTGAGAACTTTTGCCATTTGTTACCGTGTGCGGAACAGAATCCTTATTGACTACCTTGATAGCATCTCCTTTTTTGACTGTGAGAACATCGGGACTAAAGTCTGGGTTCCCTTGAGTTGACGAACCTTGTAATATTTCCAGAGTGGCAGAAGTAGCCACAGCCGCAGAACTACCAGAGTTGGTAGAAGATTGTTTTGCTTTAGAATCGGCAACTTCTTCAGGAGGTAGATCATGTCTTGAAACAGAATGGATTACACCTGGAACAGGTATGCCAATTGGAAATAGAACAAAATATACCAAAATACCAGTTAAAGCTCCCATGCCAAGTATTCCAATAAAAGCAGTTTTATCACTAAGTACCATTTTGAATATTTGATATTGTAGGTTCCTATTATTTTTTTTGAATCTTAATTTCATAACTTATATGGGTAGATATTTTTTAGTTCAATGAAATGACAAATGATTCATTATCTTGTTCTATTTGTAATGATTTAATCTCTAATTTTAAATATCAAGGAATGAAAGAATGGAATATTTCCGGATATTTATGCAGCCAGTGCTACTCAAAGAAATTGAAGGAACATTATATAAAAAGTGATGTTCTTCAAGATAAAAAATAATAAAATATTAAAATATACTAACAGATATTATATAGTAAACATAATTTAGTTAGATTTTTAAGAGTGAATTAAAGAATCACCTTGATAATTACTGTGAACTCGTTTTCTCTTGATATTATAGAAAAGACAGAGCAAAAAATTATAGTTAAATTTAAAAATGTTCCAAGACAATACGTTAATTCAATTCGTAGAATTTCAATTAGTGAAGTACCAACTTGCGCTATTGATGATGTAGTAATGCTAGAAAATTCATCTGTAATGCATGATGAAGCTATTGCACATAGACTAGGGCTAATTCCACTTAGAACTGAAGTGAATAAATTTATTTTTCCGTCAGAATGTGACTGTGATAATACCTTAGGATGTTCCAAATGTAGAGCCGTGTTGATTTTAAATGCTGAATCTGCAGATAAAACTCGTGTTGTAACATCGGAAGAATTAACCTCTGATAGTGAATACGTTAAACCGGTAAGCAATGCCATTCCAATTATAGTACTAGCTCCAGGACAAAAATTGAAGTTTGAGGCCTATGCAAGACTAGGAGTTGGCAAAGATCATGCCAAATGGCAGTCCACATCTGTTGCTGTTGTTAAAGACGGTGAAAATCCCGATGAATCTATTCTTATCTTAGAAACCACAGGAGCATTAAGTGCAGAGGAAATCCTAAAGTCCGCATTAAATATTATAAATGAAAAATTGGATGCTTTTGGAAAATTAATAAAATCTCTGGAAACTTCATCTTCTCCTAGGTAGATTTATTTGGGGATACAAAATATGAAACAGGATAGTTGTTATAATCAATGACGTTGGTTAATAGTTATAGAGATGATCTTAAATGGTCATTGCGAGGAGCATATAAAAAGGATAGAACTCCTCTCTGGAAAGATCTAGAAAATAGGCTTTCTGCAAGCAGGTCTAATCAATCGGAAGTAAATATAACACGTTTATCAGAAATTACAAAAGATGGTGATATAATAGTAGTTCCAGGAAAAATTCTTGGTTCTGGCAATATTAGTCATGCACTTAATGTATTTTCTTTTTCAATTTCAGAAATTGCTATAAAAAAAATAATGCAAGCAGGCGGTAAGGTTATAACAATTAATGAATTAATTAATGAACATCCAAATGGAACAGGGGTGAAAATAATTGGTTAAAGATTCAAGTAAAGCAAGTAAGAAATCCAAAAATACAACTGAAAGCAAAAATATTCCAGGTAATAAACAGATTGTAGTTGACGCTACTAATTGTATAGCCGGAAGAGTTTGTTCTTATGTTTCCAAACTTTTACTACAAGGAAATAGAGTTGTAATAATTAATTCAGAAAAAGCTATGATCTCTGGACATAGACATAAAACCATACAAATTTTTAAAGAGTATCTAGAAATAAATTCTGTTACAAATCCCATTCATGGTCCGTACCATCCTAGAAGGCCTGATACTTTATTAACACGAATGGTAAGGGGAATGCTTCCAAAAAGAAAATCAAGCGGGATTACAGCATTTGAACGTCTAAGAGTGTATATAGGAATACCAAAGGAATATTCAAATTTGAAAATTGAAGTATTTTCTGATACAAAAATAACGAAACCAGAATCTTATTATATAACAATTGGTGAAGTTGCAAAAGAAATTGGATGGAAAGGAGTAACGACTTATGACTAAAAATATTGATTTGTATCCAGGTCAAAGGAAAACATCAAAAGCTTTAGCAGTAATTTCAAAAGGAACAGGAAAAGTAAGGATTAATAATATTCCAGCAGAGGTTGTAGAACCAGAAGTATCAAGAGAACTACTATTGACGCCAATATCAATAATAGGTGAATTAAGAAATAAGGTTGACATTACAGTCAAAGTTAACGGAGGTGGATTCATGGGGCAAGCATTTGCTAGTGCTGTTGCAATTTCTAGAGCATTAGCCGGTGAAACAAAAGGAGGAAAAGATCCAAAAGACCATCCACTATCTAGAAGTGTAAGAGAAGAAATCCGTAAAAAGATCACTGAATTTGATAGACACCTATTGGCAGGGGATCCTAGGCAAACCGAATCAAAGAAGTTTGGTGGCCCTGGAGCAAGACGTCGTAAACAGAAATCATATCGTTGATTTCCTGTTTTCTTTTCAAATGCTATATATGTACTAGAGGGCATTATTGGATTAAATGACTGACAACAAATTTACTATTGTTAGATATATTGTTGAAAATGAAAAATTTGAGATAATAGTAAAACCCGATCCGGCCCTAGATCTAAAAATGGGGAAACCGATAGATATTTCTAATGTTTTAGTTTCAGATGAGATATATTCAGACGCAAACAAAGGAACAAGGTCTTCGACTGAAAAATTATTAAAATTCTTTAAAACTAAAGATCAAGCCGATATAGCTAGACAAATTTTAACAAAAGGAGAAATCAATCTCACTACCGACCAAAGAAGGAAAATGATTGAAGGGAAAAAGAAACAGATAGTACAATATATTAACAAAAATTTTGTAGACCCAAAGAGTCGCCTACCTCATCCTATTACACGAATCGAAAACGCAATGGAAGAAGTCAGACTTGTTATAGATCCATTCAAAAGATCGGAAGAACAAGCAAAAGGTGTAATAGATGCCCTGAGAAAAATTTTACCTCTTAAATCAGAAGTAATACAAATTGTCATAACAGTTCCTGCATCTTACTCTGCTCAATCATATTCTTTTCTAAAAAGCATCGGAAATTTTAAGAATGAAAATTGGCTTGCTGATGGTTCACTACAAGTTATTATTGAAATAAATGCCGGCATTAAAGGTAATATTATAGAGAGATTGGGATCAATTACTAAAGGTTCTGCTCAAATTACTGAAAAATAGTTACAAATATTTTTGTGATTGTATGTTTTTTACGAAACTATGAAACGAACATTTTTATGCATAAATACTTTGATGAAATAATGAATGAAATAAAATGCAAGAAATAAGTAAAAAATATGTTTTGCCCGGTGATGTTATTACCGAAGGAAATTATAGACCTTTAATGAATGTGATAAAAAAAAATAATTCTATCATTGCAACAAGGATAGGGATAGTAGAAACAGGTAGAGAGGGCATTAAAGTCATTCCACTCTCAGGTGTATATATTCCACGTGTAAATGATATTGTTATTGGTAAAGTAGTAGATAATTCTTCCTTATCTTGGGAAGTTGACATTAATTCTTGTTTTTCTGCTCACTTGCCGGCTCAAGATGTATTTGGAAGAGATTTTTCGCCAGCTAGAGACGATATTCGAAAACAATTAGCTCCGGGTGATGTTATTACTGCCAGAATCATGGCGTTTGATAGAACCAGAGACCCTTTGCTGACATTACAAGATAGAGATTTAGGAAAAATACCTAACGGGGAATTAATAAAAATCAATCCAACCAGAATTCCAAGATTGATTGGGAAACGTGGTTCTATGATACAAACTATTGAACAGGCTACTAATACAAGAATAATGATTGGTCAAAATGGGATTTTAGTTGTAGTTGGAAACGACAATGAAGCAGTAGGTTTGGCTATTAAAGCAATAAAAACTATTGAAGAAGAGGCGCATACATCGAATCTGACACAAAGGATAAGAGCCTTACTAAATGTTCCCGAACCACCTCAAGAAGAAGATAATGAAACTACAGAAAGCTCACAAGTAGGGCATAGTTTAAAACAGGATATAAAAGAAGAAAATGATGACGGAGAAAATAGTTTAGAAGAGGATGAGAAACAATGACAGAACAAATAATTGACTTAATAGATAAGAATGGAAAAAGAACCGATGGCCGAAATATTGATGAATTACGTGATGTCAAAATTACTGTTGGAATAATTAAAAATGCTGATGGATCCGCATTTATCGAGTTTGGCAAAAATAAAATTATTGTTGCAGTGTACGGACCGAGAGAAGTACATCCCAAACATATGGCACAGCCTGATAGATGTGTTTTACGATGTAGGTATCATATGTCTCCTTTTTCTACTGATACTAGAAAAAATCCAGCTCCCTCTAGACGTGAGGTAGAAATTTCCAAAGTAATTCGTGAAGCATTGGAACCTGCAATTCTTCTAGAAGATTATCCTAGAGCTGCCATTGATGTTTTTGTTGAGGTATTGCAAGCTGATGGTGGTTCACGATGTGCTGGAATAACTGCAGCCTCAGTTGCATTAGCCGATGCTGGAATAAATATGCGTGATATGGTATCTGCATGTGCAGCTGGAAAAGTTGCCGGCCGAATTGTTTTAGATGTAAATGATGTTGAGGATAAGGAAGGGTCTGCTGATATGCCGGTAGCATACCTACCAAATTTAGAACAAGTAACTTTATTACAGCTTGATGGAATACTTACGAAGGAAGAATTTAATGAATGTGTAGATACTGCTATAAAAGGATGCAAGATGGTCTATGAAATACAAAAACAAGCATTAATACAAAAATATTTTGGAAATGAGACAACTACAGATTTAAAGGAGACAGAACAATGAGCTTATCAAAGAAAGCAACAATCATTATCGAACATCTAAGAAAGCAACAGATGTTGGATTTGTTAAATAAAGGGAAAAGACTTGATGGTCGGTCGTTGGATGAAACGAGGCAATTGGAGATTGAACTTGACATCGTAAAAAAAGCTGATGGTTCATCTAAAGTGAAATTAGGAAATTCGGAGGTCGTTGCAGGAGTCAAAGTTGAAACAGGAGAACCATTTGAAGGATTGGAACATAAAGGAGCTCTGATAGTTACTGCTGAGGTATTGCCTACAGCCTCTCCATATGTTGAACCGGGCCCACCAGATGAAGATACAGTAGAATTGGCACGTGTTGTTGATAGAGGAATAAGAGAATCTGAAATGCTAGATCTAGAAAAATTAGTTTTAGTTCCAGGCAAGATTGTATATACAATATTTGTAGATTGTAGTATCATTAATGCTGACGGTAATCTTTTTGATGCTACCTCGTATGCAGTAGTATCAGCTTTGTGTAGTAGCAAATTACCTATTTTTGATATTAAGGATGGCGAAAGAGTAATTGATACCAAACAAAAACAACCTGCACCAATAACAACCATTCCAGTTTCACTAACATTTGCTAAAATAGGCGATCATGTCATTTTAGATCCAACTTCAGAAGAAGAATCCTGTATGAATTCAAGAATTACAATAACAACTAATTCCAATGGAGAATACACTGCCATTCAAAAAGGACAAACAGGTTCATTTACTGTAGATGAAATAAAAAACATCTCTGAAATCGCAAGAATTAAAGGAGAGACAATAAGAGGCAAATTAAAGGAGCTAATCGAAAATGGTATCTAGACGAAAGCAAAGTCAAGTCAAGCTTAAAGGCCTTGGAGCAAAGTTTGGAGCAACAGTAAGAAAGCAGTATAGCACAATACAAAAAACATTAAAACAAAAACGCAAATGCCCATCATGCGGTTCCTTAAAGTTCGATCGTATTGCTGTTGGTATTTGGCACTGTCCAAAATGTCAATACAAAGTAGCAGGTGGAGCATACGACATAAATATTGACAAACTACGACGTTAAGATATCGATTAATTTCAAATTTTCTTCACAACAACTTTCAGATAAATACCTAAAATCC
>CAZHFI010000049.1:0-10716 GCA_964531845.1 uncultured Nitrososphaeraceae archaeon | reverse complement strand
ATAACAAAAACAATAGTGTAATCGTTTGTAATATGGAAAATGTTCTTGCGATGAGAGTACATACCGGAGATAATATTGTTGTCGCCCCATCTCAAACCCTTAATAATTACGAATATCATATGTTACGTTCTGCAGCCATAAGAGCAGTAGAGCATTGTGGTATCGTTGGTGAATGCAACATTCAATTTGGATTGAATCCTAAATCAAATGAATATTGTGCAATTGAGATTAACGCACGACTTTCGCGTTCATCAGCTTTGGCTAGCAAGGCAACAGGATATCCACTGGCATACATGGCAACGAAAATTGGTTTGGGGTATTCCTTAGATGAACTAATAAATAAGGTTACAAAAGTTACAACTGCTTGTTTTGAGCCATCATTAGACTATGTAGTTTTAAAAATGCCCAGATGGGATTTTAAAAAATTTGAAAAAGTAAACAGAAAAATTGGAACCACAATGAAATCAGTAGGTGAAGTAATGGCAATTGGAAGAAATTTTGAAGAGTCATTACAAAAAGCAATAAGAATGTCAGACATAGGCAAATATGGATTGGTAACAAATGTAAATATTAACATAGAAAAAAATAGCAAAATGGTAAGGGATATTGAGTCGATTGAACAAGCATTGATTTATCCAGATGATAATATTATTTTTGATATAGTAGATGCTTTAAAATCAGGATTAACGATTGAAAAAATTTATGAACTATCGGGTATTGATCCATGGTTTCTGACAAAAATTAACAATATTATAGATATAGAATATGAGTTAAAAAATAGTAACAAATTTGAAGAATTTTTAATTAAAAAAGCTAAACAAAATGGTTTTTCAGATAAACAAATATCTAATATTCTTGAAATTGACGAGTTAAAGATAAGAGACCTTAGAAAAAAATTTGGAATTAAACCCGTTATAAAACAGATAGACACATTGGCAGCAGAATGGCCTGCAAAGACAAATTATCTGTATTTAACCTACGGAGGGATAACTGATGACATCATATTAGAAAAAAGTCAGCATCGGGATAATTCTAGAATAATAGTTCTAGGTGCCGGTCCTTATAGAATCGGTAGTAGTGTAGAGTTTGACTGGGGAACCGTAAATATGGTAAGCGGACTAAAAGAAAATGGTATTAAGGAAATTTCAGTTATAAATTGTAATCCAGAAACAGTGTCTACTGATTATGATATTTCAGACAGGTTATATTTTGAAGAGGTGACATTTGAACGAGTCATGGATATTTATGAAAAAGAAAATCCAACTGGAATAATTACCTGTGTTGGAGGTCAAACTGCCAATAATTTAACTGTAAAATTGAATGATAACAAATGTAATATTCTGGGAACTAAAAGCAAAGATGTAGACAGGGCTGAAAACAGAGAAAAATTTGGAGAATTACTTGATTCTTTAAATATAAAACAGCCTGCTTGGAAAAAATTTACTACAATACAAGAATCTAAAAAATTTGCTGATGATGTAAAATATCCAGTCCTTGTGAGACCGTCTTATGTTTTAAGTGGTGCGGCAATGAAAGTGGTATGGGATGATGAACAACTAGAAAGATTTTTACACGAGGCTGTTGTTGTAAGTCCAGAATATCCAATTGTTATAAGTAAATTCCTTCAGGATGCTGCAGAGGTAGAAGTTGATGGAGTCGGGGGCAATAACAAGATAATAATAGGATCCATCATAGAACATGTAGATAATGCAGGAATTCACTCTGGAGATGCAATAATGTGCATTCCGCCATGGAGATTGGACAGAAAAACAATTGACACCATTACAGATTACACTAATAAAATTTGTAGAACTTTAAACGTAATTGGACCTTTTAATATCCAATTTTTAGTAAAAGATGATGAAGTTTCGGTAATTGAAGCCAATATACGTGCATCTAGATCGATGCCGTTTGTTTCCAAATTCACAGGAATCAATATGATAGAATTAGCTGCAAAGGCAATTTTAGCTAAGCCATTCCCAAAATTAGTTCAGGATCTGTGGTTAAAAAAAAGTGGTTTTGCTATTAAAGTTCCACAATTTTCTTTTATGCAGCTTGATGGTGCCGATATTGTATTAGGAGTAGAAATGCAATCAACAGGAGAAGTTGCTTGTTTTGGAAACAGCTTATATGATGCATTGACTAAAGCATATACAGCTGCTGGATACTCTCTTCCAATGTCCGGTTCAGCTCTTGTTACTGCAGGTGGACAGCGCAATAAAGAAAAACTCTTACCACTTGTAGATTCGATTCAATCTATGGGATACAATGTAATGGCAACAGAACATACGGCCGAGTTTTTGGAATTAAATAACTTTAAAGATATACAACGAGTTTTTAAGATAAGCGAACCAAAACGAAGACCAAATATTGCAGATCTTTTATTTCAAAAGAAAATTAACTTTATAATCAATATTCCGTCTACATCAACCATTGAAAAATATGTTGGTATGTTAAATGATGAATACCAGATAAGAAGAAAGGCCGTTGAAATGGGAATTCCTGTCCTAACCACTATTGAAGCCTCAACTTCGTTTGTAAAAGCATTGGAGTGGTTAAAACAGAATGATCCAACAATAGAACCCATTAATGAATACAGTCATAACTTGAGATAAAAGAATAAATCAAATTAGTGAATTTTTTTACTAAAATTTTTTCTTTATTTTTAATAGTAATAATTTCAGTATTATGATCAATAAGTTAAATATATTATGTTCCTTTAAATTATAAAAATGATAAAAATAGTTAATTATAATTATAGAAAAAAAAAGTTATTAATATCAGAATTAGGTAGTAAAATAAAGCCTGGAATCTATCAAATAATTCAATCAGTGAATCTACAGATAAACAAAATCTAGTCCACAAAATAAGCATAGAACTTGGATATAAAAAAATCTGGTAAGAGGTTTTGACACCAAACTTGCAAATTGTTAATATCAGAAACGATAATAATAATTAACATTTTATACGAAATAGTTGATTTTCATGTCTACGATTGGTTCAAGATTAAAAGAAAAATATGCAAGAGCAATCATATCCATTCATATTATATGTTTATTATTAGTAAGTTCAATCTTGGTTTTTAAAAGAGATAGAAAAGTAAATTAATATGTCTTTTAATTTGGAAATAAAATAACTGCATATTAAAATTTGAATTTTTTTAATAAAAAACACGGGTAAACATAATTGGAATAGAATTTATTTAGATTCTAGATAGTAACCTTATACGTTCTATTTTAATTTAAAATTACCTAAATTTTATCATTTTAAGATTGATTTATTTTAAATATTGAATGTAAATAAAATAAAATGAATAATGAAATCTAGATTATTGTATCTACAATATTCAGTCATTTACAGAAAGTTCTAAAAAATCTTTACAAAAATAGAAAATTTTTATACTAGTCACAAAATCCTTAAATATCTAAAAATTCTGATTTAAAATATCTTTTAACAAAGATCCAACAAATATATTATATTCTTGATCATTAAATCTGATTTCCTCGAATTCATGCTGTTTGATTGCAAGTGAAAGTTTTTCTAGATGACTGCAGTTTTTTTCGTTTAATAAGGACTTATAATAAAAAAATCTGCAAGAACAATATTTCATACTGATATCCAACCAATATTCGTTATTTCCTATAATTGTCCAAATTTTTTTTCCACTAGGAATAAAGATATGCAATTTTACATTTGGATTTTTCTTTTCCATCGAATTTTCATTACTATCTATTTAATCTATATTTATACTAACAATTTTATAAAAAGATAACTAAAAATTATTTTACATCAAACTTACAAATATGGTGATAATCTCTCCTCTTTTTCCTAAACCAGTATTAAAAATTGAGTGTGAAGAAAAAAATGAATCATTTCTTGTGATATCGGATCTTCATTTAGGATTGTTATCAAAATACAACAGATCCGGAGTTTTTATTGATCATAAAAAATACACAACCGAGATAACAAATGATATAATTTCACTGGGTAAAAAAAACGATTGTTCCAACATAATTATTTTGGGTGACCTGAAAGATAGTATTGGTATTCCTACTAATGAAGAATTGTCAGTCATCCCTGAATTCTTTAAAGATGTGTTATCGAATTTTGATGTTTATTTTATACCTGGAAATCACGATGGATGGATATCCAAAATTGTTCCCGAAAATGTTATGACATATACTTCAAATGGGATGTTGCTGGAGGATTGTCTTTTACTTCACGGTCATTCAATGCCTAAAAAATTTCCATCTTCAGTTAGAAAACTGATTATGGGACACATCCATCCAATTTTCAATAAATCCTCTTCATTAATTCATGGTGAAAGAGTATGGATTTTTATGAAGGTGGATAATGAAAAATTATTTGGATATAAAAATCAGATACTTTCGATAATTATTATACCAACATTCAATAAAATTTATTATCCAACCACATTGAATAGAAAAAATAAATCAATATCACCAATTCTAAATAAAATATTAAAAAATATGGCAATTAAACAGAGTTTTGGATTTACTTTGAATGGAGAAATTGTTGGAGATTTATTTGATTTGAATTTACAATAAAATACAAAATCAGGGACATGGATTAGAGCCTTGACCAGATACATTATTATCATAACTCGTTGTAATATAAAATTTGGATATAATTTAAAATATAAAAAACTAATCTTAAAAAATCCTATAGATGATTGTTTGTAAGATGCTATTACTAAATTGAAAGGTTTAATTTTCAATTTTCATAACAATGGTGCTAGTATTTATTTACAAGCTTTGAATTTAGATATATCCCGACAAATTATTGATTTCCATGATTAAAATTTTCACATATCCTATTTTTAGATGATTGTGTAATATCAGTGATTGAACAACTCTAAAATGAAATTCAGGAAATTTAACTAATGTTTAAGAATACAATATTGAATAAATAATAACATATAAAAAATTTGAACTTGTCAAATTACTTGTGTTTTTCCTGATTTAACATGTTTCACTGTATTCAAAGGGAAAAAGTTTAGGCGAAATATAAAATGATCAATAATTTTAATACATACGAAAAATTTATTTTCATTGAAAAAAATAGTGAGCTATTGAATAACAAAGAAAATATATTGATAGTGGGTTCTGGTGGAAGAGAACATGCAATTGGTTGGAAAATCTCTCAAAGTCCAAATGTTGGTAAAATTTATTATTCTCCTGGAAATGGAGGAACATTTGAAAATATTGAAGTGAATCAAAACGATTTTGAAAAAATCGCCTCATATGCAAAAAATAACTCATGCTTAACAATAGTGGGTCCAGAGGAACCTTTATCCCTAGGAATTGTCGATTATTTTAATAATAAAAAACTAAGAATATTTGGCCCAACTATGAATGCAGCAAAATTAGAATCAAGCAAGATTTTTGCAAAAGAATTTATGATAAAAAATAACATACCTACAGCAAATTTTCAGTCATTTGATGACGCTAATGAAGCAAGAAAATATGTCTCTAGTACTGACGGAAATGTGGTAGTTAAGGCTGATGGGTTAGCTTCCGGTAAGGGAGTATTTGTATGTAATAGCCAATTTGAAGCAATAGAAGCAATTAATAAATTAATGATAAAAAAAGAATTTGGAATTTCAGGAGAAAAAATCATTATAGAGGAAAAAATTTTTGGAGATGAGGTTTCTTTTATTGGAATATCAGATGGAAAGGTAATTCTTCCATTGGCTACCAGTCAGGACCATAAACGAGCATACGATGATGACAAAGGACCTAATACAGGAGGTATGGGGAGTTATTCACCAGCACCTCTTGTTGATGAAACTTTATATAAAAAAATAATGGATAAAATAATGATTCCGACAATTGGACATATGAAAAATAATAATATTCCTTTTAAGGGATTTTTGTATGCAGGACTAATGATAAACAATGAAACAAACGAGCCCTATGTATTAGAATACAATGTAAGGTTGGGGGACCCTGAATGTCAATCTATTTTAACTAGAATGGAGTCCGATCTATACGAATATATTGATGCTTCTGTCGAAGAACGATTAAACCAAATGCTTCCCATTAAATGGAAAAGTGATCCATCAGTATGCGTGGTTCTTGTAGAGAAGGGATATCCAAATAAATATGAAAAAGGTCACAAAATATTAGGTCTGAACAACATCAATAATCCTAAAACAGTAGTGTTTCATGCAGGAACCCAAAAAAATGAGAAGGGGGAAATAATAACTACAGGAGGAAGAGTTTTGAGTGTAACTTCGACGGGAGAAAATTTCAGCGAAGCAATTTCCAATACATATCAAGAGATAAAAAAAATATCATTTGGTGAAAAAAATAGTCAGTATTATAGACAAGATATTGGTAGACGTGTTGTTGGCTTTTAAAAATAAGTGACACCGTTTTCAGTAATCAATCCATTCATTTTCTGATCATTAGATTCAAATGGTATTTTAGATTCCAAAACTTGGGAAACATAGGATAATCCCATAACAAAGGTGGGTTTTGAAGACATAATAAATTTGTCATAATATCCTTTCCCATACCCTATTCGATTGCCTTCGTTATCAAAACAAATACCTGGAACAACTAACAGATCAATACTATTAATTAATGAATAATAATCTAGATTGGGCTCATTTATTCCATATTTGGAGATTTTTAGGATTATATCATTTATATTTAATTCATTAATATGGTAAAACAACATCTTTTCTTTATTCAATATAACAGGTAGACCTACGTTTTTATTATTTTTTAAAGAGGTATCTATCAAATTCAAAGTTTTTACTTCCGAACCAAATGAATAGTACAGTCCTATATTTTGATATTTTTTATACTCATTACTTTGTAATAAAAAAAGAGATATTTTTTTGCTTGCAGACTCGATATAGTTTACTGTTAGTGAATTCCTTTTTTTCAAAAATTCTTTGCGTAGTATTTTTTTAATTATCTGATGAGACATCTTTTAATATGCCAATTGCATCTTCGTAGCGATTATAGTATTTTTTAATAACATGCATATAGTCATAGGACCTACTCCACCAGGAACTGGAGTTATCCATGAACATTTTTTGGATACCGATTCAAAATCAACATCCCCGATAACTTTTCCCATAGACCGGCTTATTCCTACGTCTACTACTATAGCATTTTTTTTGACCATTTCATCAGTTAATGTAAAAAGGTTTCTATTACCAATTGCGGTTACCAATATATCTGCATTTTTTGTCTTTTCAATTAAATTTTTTGTCTTTGAGTGACAGATTATAACTGTTGAATCTAAAGATAAAAACAAAAGAGAAAGTGGTTTGCCGACTAGATTACTTCTGTTAATAATAACAATATCTTTTCCAGAAATATCAATATTATAATAATCTAGCATTTCAATAATTCCCTTTGGAGTGCAAGGTACTAGAGTACCTCTTCCAGCATATAACAAACCTTGATTGAAAATAGTCAATCCGTCAACATCTTTTTTTGGGGAAATTTTGTTTATGATCTCATATTCGTCAAAATTTTTTGGAAGTGGCAACTGGATTAAAATTCCATGGACATCTGTTGATTCGTTTAAAGAATTTACAAGTTCTATAAGATCTGTTTGTGATATATCACTACTGAGATTATGGTCACGGGTAAGAATACCTATTTCCTTGCATGCTTTATGTTTATTTGAGATATAAGTCATCGATGCGGGATCATCTCCAACCAAAATTGTTGCAAGTAATGGCCTTGTCCCTTTAGCGATCAGATTATTGACTTCTTTTCTTAATTCATTTCGAATATGAGAAGAGACCTCTATTCCGTTTAAAATCATGCGATCCATATTATTTTTAAGAATTTATATTATTTTTGAATTAAATAATGTTGACTTTAATTATTAATCTATTTTGATCATCCTTTTTTTTATAGTAATTCTATTATTTGCCAACAGGTTTATTGCCATTGGATATAGTTTATGCTCCACTTCCAAAATTCTATTTGAAAGTGTTTCCTCGGTATCGTTAGGATAAACAATAACTGATTCCTGAAGAATAATAGGTCCGGTATCTACACCAGAATCAACGAAATGAACAGTACATCCTGAAACTTTGACTCCGTATTCAATAGCTTGCTTTTGTGCATGAAGCCCTGGAAATGCTGGAAGTAATGCGGGATGAATATTCATTATTCTATGCGGATATTGATCAATAAAGTCCTTACTTAAGATTTTCATGTATCCCGCAAGACATATGAGCCCATTTGAGCTTAAGACTTGATATTTTTTTAAAACATCTACTATTTGACTATCATACTCCCATCCTTTTTTTCCTTGGGGTAAAATTATTTCCGTAGGAATTTTAAATTTTGTTTTGGCAATTTTTATTCCTAATGCATCATTATTGTTTGAGATTACTACTTTAGGTACAACATTTGATATTTCACCGTTCTGGATAGATGAAAGAATTGATGTCATGTTACTACCTCTGCCAGATATGAGAATGGCTAAATTTATCAACTTTAGGTATATGAAATTAGAGTTATTTATAATTCTAAAGTACATTCTATCGTGAGTATTCAACTTTCTGTTTTGATGTGTAAAAAATTTACTATCTAGTACCACATTAGTATAAGATCATAAATATTTGATGATTTTTTTGTAATATTAACTAAATAGTAGGTATCCAAATAAATTAGAACTGGAAATAATAATCAAATTAATCATAAAATACTATCTAAGTTAAAAAATTTTTAATTATAAATAATAAGATTCTCACTTAAAATTTTTATAATGATTGTATGAAATAGATAATTCCTTTTTCTTTAAAAAATTTATTTGAACTTTATTCTAAATGATGCCAGCAAAAGTCGAGTGATTAATATCTAACCGGAGTGTTCAGTTCATTATCCGCCAGATGCCATTGGGCTATCCCAATTGTTTTGTAAATAGTTATCAATAAGTATGGTAATTAATTCATCATGATCAATATTTCGCATTCGTTGTTTCATCATTTCTTTTAAAACTTCATCCAATCTTTTTGCAGTTTTTTCTTCTATTAAGATATTTTTCATCATATCTTTACAATTAAATTAACGATACTTAAAGATCATTTGAAATCAATATCATCAAACTGGATAATCATTTGATTTTTAATTCATTTCATACTCCCGGGTTTAAAGTTACATATTTAAGAACTTCAATTTTAAAAAAAATATGATCGTCTTAAAGGTAAAAATAAATCAGGATAACACATTTGGTATGTTAATTTTCAAAGAAGATTTATCGTTAATAGAGGAAAGTAATTTTACAGATAATTTTGAATTTAACTTTTACATTCAAACGTGGCAGAAGAAGATGCAGTTTCCAAAAATTCTCCTTATAATTCATGACTTGAAAAATAATTCTGTGAATCTTAAATTAATTGAGAAGCAAGATATATTTATTTAAAATTATAGTCTCGTTATAGTATTTATTGTAATTAGTACAATAAATAATAAATATCAATAAGTTTAAGTTTGATCGAATAAACTTAATTGGGAAAAATAAATAAAAAAGGCAAGTTATTTCTTGGTAAACTAGTTGGACCAAAATCGGCCCGTCGTGCAAGAAAACCTTTGAGCGAAGACTGGACCACGGGTACAAGGTTAAATAGACATTATGTTAACAAAAGAAAAGGAAGAAGGACCGAGTCTAATTCATTTGGCAGATAATAACCTGTTAAAAATAATTTCTTAATACTGAAATATATGCTTTGTTGCACAACTATGAAAATCGACAATATGGAATAAAATTTTGACAGGAACAAATTGCTAACATGAATTCCCTATATCATACCATATTCTTTATTTTAATCAAAATCGACGAAAATCATAGTTATGCAACAAAGCAGAAATATATATTCTAATGAATAGTTTCAAAGTTATAATATTGAAACTTTTAGTATGCAAAATTAATTTTGCTGCTAATCCAAAGAATATTCAGTAATTCATTGTAAACACATGCATTGTTTCGGGATTCTTAGGAAATTTTATTCATTTGAATCAAAACCTTCTTTTTGACATATTTTATTATTCAATAGCTGTTTGATAGATAATTGAATATATAGAAATTGTATTTTTTGAATTCTTTCTTAATTGCTTTAACATGGTTTTGATACAGATTTCCTTCATTCGTTATTCGATAAAATTACATTCATAGAGTGTTGTCTAGAAATACATATTTTTTTTCTTATCTTTTATTTTGGATTTTTTTAGAAGAATAGGTTTGATATCACTATCATCATTTCTTTTCGGGAACTTTTTACTGGAGATATGATCTGTTTTGCTCAGTTGCACAACTAGTTTTTACAAACATCATCTTATCATTTGCTCACTATCTATCTGACAGTCATACTCGAAAACAGGTTATACAGTGATGCTTTTAGTATCAACTCCCTTACCATGTTATCAAGTCTGATTGCAGTAACATATTCATCAAACATTCTTTTGATACATGAAAATACAGATTCTACAATCCATCTCTGTCCATAGCTTACGCTACTTTTCCATTGCTGCAAGTTGACTTTCTGTCTCTGTACTGTCCTGTTTCTGAGGTAGTGGTTAGTTTTTGTACACCTTGCATTCTTTCTTACCTTTATTACAGGCGTTATTCCATTAAATGACAGAAACTGAAAATTCTTGTTGCTATCATATGCACCATCTGCTATGACTGTATCTACCTGTTTGTTCTGCTTAGTGGTAA
>CAZHFI010000048.1:0-10952 GCA_964531845.1 uncultured Nitrososphaeraceae archaeon | reverse complement strand
ATTGAAAAGAATAAATAGAATATGTCCAGTTTTTTCAAATCATGAAATAAAATTGCCTGTAAATTGTTAATTATTCTTTTTATTATGAGAATATTTGCTATTGATTAGATATATTCCAAATAGTATTACTATTGTAGCAAATATTTGATAATTACCAATGGATTCATGCAAAAATACGACTGCAAAAATCATACCAAAAACAGATGTTAAAGAGAAGATCAATATAGTTCTTACAGTTCCTATAAATTTTAAAGATTGTAAAAAGAAAAATAATGACCCTCCGAATCCTAGGATTCCTAAAAATAATATATTTGGTATTTGCTCATTTTTAATATCAATAGAAATTCCATTTAAAATAACTATAATAAATAATATACTTCCGCCTATTATAGACTTTGTAAAAACTATTCTATCAATTGAAACACTACTGGCTATTAATTTACTTATATTATTATCCATAGCCCAAAATAATGTTGAACATACAACAAGCAAATTTCCCAAATCTATTTGTAATAACTCTCTAGAAAAAGATAAATTTGTAGTAATAGTGATTACGCCTACTATTACAAACAATATGGCTAGATATCCTATTGTATTTATTTTTTCCTTGAAAAACAAGATAGCTATAAGAACAGTAAATAATATCTCACTGTTAATAAGAACAGAAGTATCAGTAGCGGTAGTCAAATTAAGTCCAGAAAAATAAAAAACAGGTGCAAGAATTCCTCCAAAGATTGCTGATGCTAATATCAGCAAATAATTTTTTTTATTAATGACTGTTTTTTTATATCTTATTATCGTTGACGGTGCAAAGACAAGTGCAGAGATAAGATAAACTAAAGAAGATATCAATAATGGGTTTATAGCTGATAAAGCTGGTTTACCCACCGTAGAAACTGAACCAAATAGTAATGATGCAATGACTGCACAAAGATATCCTAAAAAAATATTTTTATTACCGTTGTCATATTTTTTTTTCAATAATTTTACACTATCTTTTATTTCTCTATTTTATTTGAAAAAATCAGTTATTGTAGTTTGCTCTTTTTTTTCTTCTCCAAAGAGACACTTTAGTTCCATAATTATAGATTCTATTCTGCTGGAGAGATAATCTCCAATTCTATACTGACTGTACATATTTGTAGCCAGTGAAGCATACTTTTCTACCGAATTTTTACTAACAGTTTGAATCAAATTGTTATTGCATTCAAGACATCTACCAATTATAGGCATACGACGATATTTCTCGCCACATTTTGTACAGCGAAATGATTGTGAAGAATAAGAACGCATATTTCCCATAATATCAGGTAATATATGTGTGGTAAGTACCATGGAAACTACCTCATCTGGGTCTACTGCATTAATTAATTTTGCAGTGGCTATCTGCATGTCTAATTTTTCTGTCATGGTATTTAATCTGGAGTATGCACTTCTCTGTATTTGAGTAGTTAATGTATTTGTTGAGTGTGTAAATCTGTATTCAAAAAATTGTTTTTCAGTATCGATTCTATTTTTTATTATCTCTATGTCTTTTGATAAGTCTTCTGCTTTTTTATCTTCCCATGAATAGTCATATAGTTTTAATGGATATTTTGTAACTACATCGATATTATGTGCTTGTCTTTGTACTTCGTGTGGTAGAACTATTGGCTGAATTAATAAAGGAGCATCCATAAGTCCACCTATCTTATCAGGAAGAAAATCGTATGAAAAGTTGAGAAATGCATCAAGTAATAACATTACAGAGTCTGCATCTCCGTCACAATCTCTTCTTTTTGCAGAATGCCATATGGGAGAAGCAAGACATACTTGTGAATTTGTAAATCCAATAATTCTTCCTAGTATACCAACAGAAGTATGAGGTGCAAGTCCAACAATCATCTGCCCAATCAGGTCGTTTACTGTTGATGCTTTGTAAAATGCCTCGAGATTATACATGAATACAAGCTCATCGTCAATGTATTTTGATACACGTAGTAAATGCTCTGCAGTTTCTAATGGTAATATAACATCTTGAAGCATTAATTCAATTAACTGTTCTTTTGATTCTAATTCGTGACCGTAATAATCTTTTTTATATCCCAAGTTTTTAAGTTTGTTAATATCTATCATTATCCACTCAGGTTTGAAATGAGTTAATGGTTCATTAGTAGCATCATATCTTATCGTCCCATCTTTAAATGCATATAAAGAGTATTTTTGTCGTAATATTCCTTTTTCCAGCGGTTCTGTAGATTTATTTTTACTCATCAGAGATTTTACACCTTTTAATGGTTCTAATGTCTTTATTCCCAGTTTTTTTTCAGCTTGATTAATCATCTTTTTTAGCGGAAAATTTACAGGGGAGTATGTTTTTCCTTCTAAACCGCATTTATTACATCGATTGTTATCATCTTTTTTATTTTTTTTATTTTTATGAGTATATGAAAGAAATGTATTTTGATCTATTTCTATTGGTTTTCGGCATACTATACACAAATTTTGTATTGATGTATCACTAAAACAAAAACTACACTTTGTACCTATAGAAGGTGTTTTGCACGTATTACAATATCTATTTGCAATTTCTGTGTATATAATTTCATTTTTAGATGCTTTAATAATATCTCTGGTAGCACCGCCTTTATTCCCTATAGGAAATAGAATATGAACTGGTGGTTTCATTTTCCTCTCGGCAGCCTTCTCGGGTCTTCCTACTCGAACTGCAATAGAAGAAGCATATTTGGGCCTAATCTTAATTTTAGACATATTGGAAACAAAATCTATATTTCTACTATAATTTTTTGATTCCAAATTTTCAGTTTTACTATCGATATCTTTACAATAAAAATAATTATGTTTATCATCTTCAGATGAAACTGTATTTGAAAAAAATGATTTTGATAATTTTGGAAAAAGTAATTTAAATAAGGAAAAGATCTGATCGTATTCTGTTATTTTTATACCAAGATCTTTCATATCATCTTGAAATTCATGTTCATTATATTTTTCATTATTTATTATCAAGCAATGGATTATTCCTAATTTTTCCAGTAAACTTTTTAGAAATTTGGAATACGTAATAATTAGTGGAGAGAAAAAATTGATGGATATGTTTTTAGCTTTATTATATTTTTCATTTAGGATTTTAGTTAGTTGATTTTTTAAAAAAAGTGTTTCCTCAATACTTATACAATCCCAATAAAAAAGATATTGTGGATGTAATGAGATATCATAAAGTACACTTAATTCAAACGCCTCTTGTACAGTAGGTATAAAATGGTATGAAAAATCTAGAAATTTTTTATTATTATCTTCTTTTTCATATTGGTTATTTGACAATAATTTATGTTCAAGTTCTAATAACCATATTTCCTCTACATAACTTGCAGGAAGCAATTTGGCATTGTTTTCTAAAAAATCTCCATAACTGATTAGAATGTCTCCCAAGTAGATTATAGATTCAATCTTTTTTTCTAATGATATTGCTTGTTCTGTTGTAGAAACATACAGAACACTTCCATCTTTGAGTTTAACTAATGGAGGTTGTATTGAATCAACTAATGCAATAGTGGAAGCCTTTCCAGGTGTATCTATCTTTATTTGGGTTCCTATAACTATTACATGATTTAAAAGAATCGGAACAACTGGATGAATTCCGACAGTCGAAAATCCTGTATTAAAGCATTTTCCATATCTTAATCTGAATCCACCAATTTTTTTGGTCATTGAAAGAACAGGTCTTCCTGTAATGACTTCAGACATTCTATGATGAACTGCATCATCATCTCCGGTTTGTATGGCGCCTTTTAGATCTTTAAGCCATGACCAGTCATCACCTTCTAAGCCTAAGCTTTCTACAAGTTTGATTAGCTTCCTACTTCTACCAATTAAACCATCATTCATAACCCTTAATGCACCGCCCCGTACTCTATCAGTGGTTATTCTTTTCATTTCTCTATGTCCGACTAATTCTACTGGATCAGTATCGACTCCATCCAATTCTACTGGTAAGTTGCTTATACAATTAACAACATCTTCATCTAAGACTTTAAACTGAAAATTTCCTACCTCTCGTTCATAGATACGTAACTCTTCTACAAATCTTCCTGTTTCATCATCAAAAGAATTCGCACGATATTTTTCAAGCCCCACTACTTTTCTAACATGATCTGCAATTATCATAGTTAATGCTGCCTCAGTTCCTCCGGCAGACCTGATTGGTCCGGCAAATGATACTGATAGATACCTACTCCCATTGGAATTTGATTTAATATCAATATTTGAAATTCCCTGTAGTGGTGCTACAGTTACACCTTCTGTTACAACAGCTAAGCTTACTCTAATGGCAACATCAAGTCTTTTTTCTAGGTCATTGTTATCAAATTTTCCTAATGCTATTTCTTCGGAAATTTTTAATGCAGCCTTTTCTTTTGTCGTCTCGGATAATAAGATTCTTAATCTGTCAGCGATCCCAATATCATGCATTTTAGCTACTCTATCTGCTAGGTCATATGCTATTTTTGATTCGACGGTAATTGTAGGGTCTAGTCCTTTTTCTCTAGCCTTTGAACATATTCTATAACTTTGATTAAAAAGATTTAAAATTTGATTATGATAGTTTTTATATATACTGGGACGTTTGATCTCTTGTAAACGTTTTTCTGGCTCTTCGGGCAGTAGATCTAGGTTATTACTCATTTCTAATAGACTTGATAATGGAGGATAGTTTTTCTTCCCAGTTTTCTTCGTTTTCTATCATTGTACCCACAACTATAATATCTGCCCCTGCTTTGGCAATATCACTAGCGATTTGGGAATTTTTAATTCCTCCACCAACTATTAAAGTACCATCATAATATTTTCTAACTTTAGATACCATAAAAGGTGAGACATTTTGCATAGCACCGGATCCAGCCTCCAAGTATAAGAAGCGCATTCCCATGTATTGAGCAGCTAAGGAATACATAATTGCAATTTGGGATTTGTTAAATGGTATACCCTTTGCATGCCCAACATACCAAGCAGTGGTCCCCTCACCTATTATTATATAGGCTGTTGGCAATGCCTCAATATTATATTTTTTAACAGAAAGTGCACCCAATGCTTGTGCTCCTGTAATAAAGTAAGGATTTTCAGAATTAAGAAGTGACATAAATAGAATACTGTCTGCCTGTGATGCCACTCCTGTGACATTGCCTGGAAATAATATCACTGGAATACTAACATTTTTTTTTAATACTTTTATTATTTCTGAAAGTTCAATCTGGTCTGTGATAGAAGACCCGCCTATCAATAATGCTGAAGCACCCATTTTTTCAACTTTCTTTGCAATATTAACAGCATCAACAGAATTTTCGGTATCAATCAATGGAAAACATAAAGTTCCATATTTCCTAATTTCTGAATAGATATAATCTTCTGTTTTGCCCAAATCTCTAAATAGTAAATACAATTATTTTATCCCAAATATACGTTAGGATAATACTCATCTACTTCAAAAAATATTGAAAAATATTTCATAAAGTCATACTAAAATTAGGTATACAAATATGTATAGCTGATGAAAAGTAAGGAAAACAAAAAAAATGAAATATTAGATATTTTAATTGAAAATTCTATAATTACACAAAGACAAATTTCAATTATTTACAATAAAGTAAGTATGCAAGAACCAATGAAAAATATAACTTCAGGTGCTTATTACAGACAAATCAAACAATGTAGACAAAAAATAAAAGAGATTCTCTATAGCATAATCTTACTTTCTATATCTGGGGCTATCGACAAGGATTCGGTATTGATTTTAAAAAAGACAATTGAACAAATTGAAAGTCTAGTTGTGACAAATGAACAAGATTCTTTATCACATAAAAGTATTGTAGATGTGATATTACTAATAGATCAGATTATTACCAAATGTATACATATATAGAATTGAGATAAATATAATCAGAAATCACATAAAAATAAATATGCCAGTGATATTTGTGATTTTATGGAGATAAACATTATTTATATAATTATTCCAGTCCTTTTCTTCATAATAGGATTTCTTGTTGTTTATCTTATCAGGATAGCACTTATTAGACCTGATACAATTCAATCATCTCAATTAAATCATTACAATAGTAATAATTATAATGAAAAAGGTTTAGAATTTGAGATAATTGATGCTCTTTTATCTAAATATAATGAAAAAATAGAAATTTTAGAGCAGAAAATAGCTGAACAGAAAATTCAATTTGATAAACTCGAACTCTTTTTGAAAAGTCATTTACCACAAGAAAAATCACCTGTTATAATGAAATTCAGTGATAAATCACCAGAAATCGATAATATCACAAATCACAATGATACAACCGGTATAAAAATTCCAAATAATATCAATTACAAAAAAAATGAAGAAATAGGTACGAATACAATAACTAATGTTTTAAATATTCTTAAAGAGGAATCCAAATCCTCAAATGAGATAAAAAATGCAATCGGACGTACAAGAGAACATACAGCAAGATTAATGAAAAGGCTTACAGAGATGCAATTAGTTGAAAGACAATCTGATCTAAAACCTTTCAAATACAGAATTTCCAATATTGGTAGAAAATACTTGGAAAAGGAAATAGGTTTATTGGATAACAATTTAACAATTTAACAATTATTAAAAATTACATTAACAATTTAAATATTTATGAAATATTTGTTAAATAATTAAGAAATTACTAGTGATTCTAGTCTAAAAAAACTCCAGTAGAAATTAAGGGGTTTAAATCCATATTATTAACAAAAAAATCGTCAAATTAACGCTCCAATGGAAATATAGGGGTCTTATTTTGATATTTCAACATGTTAATAAACAAATGTTAATGAATTGTTAATAAAAAAAATTTTGCTATCAGAGGCCCCTCACCCCTGTTTTTCTTTTGCAAACTATTATTGAAAATAGTAAATTAAAATATTTTAAATTAATCTATTAGTTGATAAAAATTGATTATATGGTTTAAATGCTATTTGTTAATAACAAGTTAATTTTAATTGACAATGTTATTATTTAATTCCAAAAGAAAAACAGGGGTGAGGGATAATTTCTTATGGTGATAAGATTTGAATGATAATAACATAGTTGATGAAATTTTTGATAGCGTACTTTCCGGTAAGTCATTAATTAAAAATAGAAGAGCATTAACAATAGATTATTTACCTGATAAACTACAATTTCGTGATGAAGAAACAAAAACAATTGCACAAACTCTATCAGTTGCATTAAAAGGTTCTAGACCATCTAATCTTTTACTATTTGGAAAACCTGGTACAGGAAAGACTGCAGTTGTAAGATATGTGATAGATCATTTTATACAAAAGGCAAACAAATTACAAATTAACATACATGTTCCTTTTATAAATACAAAAATAGCAAACACGCCATACAAAGTTCTTTATGAAATCGCCGAAGATATGCAAATTAACAAAGCAGGCAAGGAATATCAAGTTTATTTTACAGGTTTATCCTTAGGAGAGGCTACAGACCGAATACTTGAATTTGTTAAACAACAACACTTACATGTAATTCTTGTTCTAGATGAAATTGATTCTTTAGTTGATAAAAATGGAGATGATATTCTCTATAATTTTACTCGTGCAAACGAAAGAATAACAAAAGGTGGTTTTATTAGCTTAATTGGAATTTCTAATAGTTTGACATTTAAAGACAAACTAGATCCACGTGTCAGAAGTAGTCTAAGCGAAGAAGAACTGATTTTCAATCCATATAAAATAAATCAACTACAGAAAATTCTAACAGATAGAATTCTTACAGCATTTTATGAAAATACTGTAACTGATGGAGCCGTGAATCTTTGTGCGGCAATGGCAGGTAAAGAGAATGGTGATGCAAGAAAAGCAATAGACCTTTTGAGAGTTGCAGCAGAAATAGCTGAATTAAATAAAAAAGAACAAGTCACAGAAGATGATATACGATTGGCTCAGGATAAAATAGAAAAGGACACAAACAATGAAATAATAAAGAACTCAACTGCTCATACAAAAATTATAATTCTTGCAATTTTAAAATCTAAAAATGGTAATACTGGAGATGTTTACGAAATATATTCCAGATTTTGTCTACAAACTGAAAATGAACCATTAACTCAAAGAAGAATCACACAAATTATAAGCGAGCTAGATCAACTTGGAATTATTACCACAAACATCATTAGTCAGGGAAGGTATGGAAGATCACAAAAAATAAAACTTACAATACCATCAAATACAATCAAAGAAGCATTAAAAGATGATATTTTTATTGCACCTCTTTTAGATTTTATTGATTAATAAGAAAGGAAATGATAAATTTCTTTATTAATATTCATCATTAAAATCAACTTGAAATGGTTGTAAAGTACCCAAATTTACAACTATAGCAATTCCAGGTGTAGGAGTTATTCCCATTGTCTGTTGAAATTTAGTTTGCGCTTGCCAAGCACCAGAATTTACAATAAGAGTTCCTTTGTAGTTTTGAACATCAATTACATGTACATGACCAGAATGCAGAATATCAGGAATCTGTTCTATTACCATCATGTCTTCATTTTCCGGTGATAGTGGAGTTCGTTGTCCATAGATTGGAGATAGGTGACGTGCTTTTAGTAATATTTTCATGGCTTCAGCAGGATTAGAATAACTCAATCCAGGCGTGGTTGCGATAATATCATCTAAGCTTTGACCATGAAACATCAAGATTTTTACACCGTTTAAATCAAGTAAACAAGGATTTCCCAGCATTGAAATATTTTTAAATTCATATAGTTTTTGAGAATATTCCTGTGGTATTGACGGTTGTGGTAATGCTCTTCTTCCTAAATCATGATTACCGGGAATTATAAAAATATTTATTTTTTCTGATATTTTAGTCAATAAATCTATTACATGATCCATCTGTTTGATAGCATCCAGTTCAAGCAATTCTTTTTCTTGGTTTGGAAAGATACCCACACCATCTATCAAATCTCCACATATACACATAAACTTGATTTTATCTGCAATTTCATTATTTGGAGATGATAACCATTCAATAAACTTAAGAAATTGTTTTTCCATAAAATATTTACTTCCTACATGTAAATCGGAAATTAATACTACATATTCATCTTTTTTACTTCTTGCAGGTAAGTGGTCTGGAATATCTGGAGATAAAATTTTCCTGATAATATACATTGAGCCCTTATTTTCAATTTCAATTAGTACCATCTGGTCTAAAGCAATCGTTGTTGCTAGTCTTTTTACTTCATCTGTAATTGCAATAGTACTAATAATACCACTGCCATCATCTATGACTATTTCCAAACCATTTTTTTTTGAACTTTTTGACATAACTAAACCGGATATAAAAAAAGAATTATCTTGATCATAACTTTTAGAATTTAAATTATTATTTTTAAAATTAACTATATTATTCTTTATCAATGATATTTTTGTTATATTTTTACTTTCTTGACGATTTGCCAAAATAGAAGATAATTTTTCATACCTACTTTTAAAAAGATTAATAAAACCAGAAATTTCATTTTGATTGTTATTATCATTGCTTTTTTGGGAATATCCATTATTATATGATTTGATTCTTTTTGATGGATCAAAAAGAATTCTAAAATAACTTTTTTTATAATTATCAAATTCACTAATTGATGTAAGATTATTACTATAATTATTATCAGTCAAATTTGGAGAAACATATTCATTTAATTGATTATATATATCAATTAAATCTTGTGCAAGAATAATATTTGATTTTTTAATTCTATTTTGTTCATCCTTATTCTTTAAAACTTTATCAATAATTTTCATTATATCCTTATCATAGTTTTTCAAAATATCGAATGCATCAGGATGTATCTGATATCCTTTACTTATAACAAAGGATAAGACATTAGATAGTTCTTTTGGTAATGCCAAATCCGGCTATTTCTTAATTCCTTTTATCCTATATAATATTAATGATATCTTTGATTATATTAGACTAAACAAAATTATTATATATTCAACAGTTATCTTTCTATCTTTAATCTTCTTGTTATCTAAAAAAAGAATTTTGTATTTTATGTTTGGATTATCTCTTTTTCTTGTCTCATACTCGATTGGTGCCACCATGAAATTAACTACTGAAGAAGCAGAAAATATAAAAAAAGAATTCAAAGATAAAATCCAAGACATAGACCAATTTGGAATTTTTTTAAATAACGTAAAAATTGCTTTATCAATGTTTATTCCTCTCTTTGGTATAGGAATGGGTTTATTCTCTGGTTTTGGAACAGGGTTGGTTTTCAGTGCTTTTTCTAATACTGAAATAATTCTAAAAAATGTTAATCCTCTATCAATTCTTTTAACTCCTTTTGGAATTTTAGAAATTATTGCATATGGTATAGCAATTTCAAGAAGTATAATGCTAGTTTATGAAAATTTAATTAAAAAAATCTCTTGGAGGAATTCTCTAAAATCTAGTTTGATTGAAATAATAATCGTTGTGACAATTCTATTTCTTGCAGCAATAATAGAATGGATAATGATCAAGAATTTCGGTGGACTTGCCATTAAATAAGAAACTCAGTGCTAATGGTCCATGCTGATCTTTACAAAATAAGACAAAATGTACTGCCATATCTGTATATCTGGTGAAGTACAACCTGCATTTAATGTTATATTAATAAAAGATATTTTGGTTAATAACTCATTTAATCAAATAAACATCCTTGCAAATTATTAAGTAAAATCCAAGTAGGTCTGTTTTATATACTGGTCAATTACCATGACACATAAATCTCTGAATTCTTTTCCTTCTAGGTCAGAAACGTTACCTCTAAACAGGGTCTCTTTTTCGGTAGTAAGATTTTCAAATACCCAAACTTTTATTTTTGAAGTGTCAATTCCATTTTCTTTTAAAAAAAATGCTATTTCTGATGGCATAAAATTTTTTT
>CAZHFI010000047.1:0-11053 GCA_964531845.1 uncultured Nitrososphaeraceae archaeon | reverse complement strand
ATAGTAATCATCAAAACTTTCTATTCTATCCTGTCCTTGAATCTACTAAAAATTTGTTCAATTTCTTATCAAAAATTTTCATACGTTGAATGCAGATAGTGTTTTAATCCCAATGCACCGCAGGCCTCTGGGTACCAAGTACCCCCATCTGAATATACTGATGACTTCCATATTTTACGATCAGAGATTCAATGAATTTACTAGCAACAACCATATTTCTGTGCTCAGATTTTTAGCTAAAAGATACCTAAAATATAATGGTGTAATGGTTCCGTAGCAATCCACAGAAAGTAATGTTTCCATCCAATCTGTTTTTGATGAAATTTCGTTAATGATAAATGCAGATATTCTCTTTCGTTTGCATACATGGTCGGAGCCAAAACACTGTACCCAGTTCCAGATAGACACATACCTAACTTCTCTTGCCATCTCTGAAGATCGATAATGCTTTACTGGTATTTCGTAGACTCAATCCCAAAAAATACAAATACAGTGAATACATTACTACAATAGTGGATGTTCTATTTCTATTGAATTTGATCATTTATTAGAAATAGGACATTTACAGCTATAGATCTTCGTTAAATTAACAGAGCCTTCTTACGATAATACTTTTGTTCACTATATGCATATTGTACGCAGGTTATGTTACATTATCTTCTGTGATTACTTGTATTTTAATTATGATAAAGTGTATTTCTATTCCAAAATTTTTTCGTACTAATGATTCCAAGCCGTCTGGTAACAAGCACATTTTTGTACTCAAATATATAGTAACTAAATAGATTGATTTATCGGTTTAGTAACAATACACAAAAATTAATATTTTCATATACTGGAATAATTCTTATCCAGAATTAATACAGATATTTATTTCTCTTATAAATATGATTGTAACCAAAATTATGTACCCAATTTCATACAGAGGAGGAATTTCTTTGTTCTATCTTAAAATAATAATGCTTTACTGATATACGTAATTGCAGTCAATTACAAATACCATAAATACATATCAATGACCTTGGACGGCTCTTTCCTTTAAAATAATAACCATATTTCTGGAATAAGACATTCATAGTTAATTGTCTTTTAAATTAAGAATCTACAAATTGAGGAACAACATTGAAAATATCTAACTCTAATCTAAGTTCGAAATTTACTTTTCATAGCTGAAAATCAGACGGGTAGAGATGTTCAAAGAATCAAGTTATATATTACATTATTGTGTAAACCTTTTGCTGTGATTTAGAATGAATTTAATGAAAGGAAATGATATTTCTCAATTAAAAAGCTTAGATTATGTTAGAAATGAGGGATTAATATGGATTAATATTCAGAATCCAACTAGGGAAAAAATGAATATGATTGGGGAAAAATTTTCGTTCCATGAATTAAATATTGATGATTGTTTATCCAAATTTCAATTACCAAAAATTGATAGATATGATGACCATGTTTTTGTTATATTACATCTCCCTACTGGTGGCAGAGACATGAAAGTCCCAAAAATAAGCCAATTATCGATTTTCATAGGAGCAAATTATTTAGTTACAGTTCACCAAGGAGATCTTAAACCGTTGGTTGAATTATTTCAATTATGTCATAATCTTAACAATATAGAACAAAGACAATTATTAATGGGTAAATCCTCTGGCTATCTATTACATACAATTCTTGATGTTCTGGTAGATGACTTGCTACATATTTTGATGAAATTAATTGGAAATTTAAACGATATTGAAGATGCAGTTTTTGATGAAAAAACTGCAATTGCAAAAAATATATCATTACTAAGAAGAGAAATCACGGTTATTAGAAGAGTTGTAATTCCATTGAAAAGAATCATAGGTAGTCTAACAATTTATATTCAAAAATTTTCTGAAGAAGATTTAACACCATATTTTAATGATGTAAAAGATCATTTAGATAAGGTAGTTGATGCATTAGAAGAAGCCAAGGAAACTATAGAGATTTATAAAGATACAGATTTTATGTTAAGTACTGAAAAAACAAACAAGATTTTAGCTGTTTTAACAATAGTTTTTACTTTATCTATTCCTGCCACTATAATCAGTACATTTTATGGAATGAACATCAATCTCCCTGGAGGTATAGAAACTCGTACTGACTTTGGATTACTTGGTAAATATAATACACTTATTATTGTGATAATGATATCAATAGCATTAACATTGACAATGGTCTTCTATTTTAGAAAATTAGGATGGCTCGGTGGATTATCTAGATTAAAATGACTTAAAGAAATGTAAAAAAAATGGATTGAATTGCTTTCGAGTCAGCTGTTAAGAATAACAATTAGTGACCGAGGGAAAAATATTTTTCCCATATTTTTAAGCATTTCAAAAGATTTGAATTTAGCAACAGAACTTATTAACGTTGTAGAGTTATCAATAAAAAATAAAGAAATAAGATCGGCAGTTAGAAAGAAAATACTAGAATTAGAAAAGCAATTCAATGTTGACCGTAAACTTGTACAAGGTTTATATGAATTAATTAACAGAAGATGTGAATATATTGAACATAATGACATATTAGATGATAATTCTTTCACCGGTAACAATTTAATAAAATACAAGGATCCAATTCTCATAAGAAGATTAGTTTTTGAAGAATCTTCCAGATATGGTTTAGCAATAACTTCTGATGATCGGAGTAAAATATTAGAAAAGATAGCTGCTGAATTGAAGACGTCACAAGAAATAATAGAAAAATTACTTTGGATAGATTTAGAAGATAACCAGATAATCAAATCGTATGATCAAATTACACCTGAGGAATTAATAGGCTGGTATAATTTATCAATCCTACAAACAATTTTCTTTAATTGTACATCATTAGAAATTTCTATAAAAGGTGGTACACATTGGAAAAAAGTATTAAGATTCATTAAAAAATTTGGGTTAATGTATACATTGAGAGAAATCTCAGACGATACAAAGGATGAAAAATTATGTGTAAAGAAAAAAAACTGTGATGATATAGATGTTAATTTCCAAACTGACGATACAAACATTAGTTGTTTAATTGACGGACCTCTCAGTATTTTTAAGATGAATGAAAAATATGGAACATCTATTTCTAAGATAATCCCTTCCATAGTAATGCTAGATAGATGGAAAATTGATGCATTGATTCTACGAAAATCATTTTCATCACAGAAAATATACGAGCTGCATATTTCAAGTTATGACTCAATTTTATTTATGCACCCAAATAGTAGAATGAAAAAAGGAGTAATGAAAGATTTGAATAAGTCATTATTTGATTCAAAGGTTGAAGTGATATTTGCTGAAAAATTTGAATCATTTAATACGGGATGGAAACTTATAAGAGAACCAGACCCATTAATATTAACAGATAAAAGGGCATTTATTCCAGATTTTTTAATTCTCAACTATGATATGAATATATACATAGAGATCATTGGATTCTGGACTGAGGATTATTTAAAAAGAAAATTTAATAAAATTACAGATATATTGGATCAAAAAAATAAAAAAATAGAATTTTTCTTCTTAATAAATCAAGACTTGTTGTTATCTAAGTATCCAATTAAAGATACAATTAAAGAGATTGAAAAGGTTAGTCAACATAATTTTATTTTTTATAAAAATAATCAAATTAATATTAAACCAATTGTTGATCATTTAAAATCAATAAACGAAATTATGATAACAAAAAAAACCGAAGTTGAGAAGGATAAAATTATCGAGATAATTGAAAAGAGAATGAATGATTTAGAAATAGAGATTATATCCTTAAAAGAGATTAGTAAAAGATACGGTTTTTCGATTGAATTAATTAACCGTAGTTTAGATTTATATAAAAAAATTTGGGATCAATCATTCTATAAAATAGACGAGTATTTAATATCCATTAAAAAATTGCATTTAATTAAAAAACAATTAAGGCAAATAATAAAACTTGAGGAAGCATTAAAAATAATAAAACACAGTAATATACCAGAAACTTGTTCAATTCAGTTAATAAAAATTCTTGGTTATGACATATTATGGAATGGAATTGATGTTAACAATGCCACCATATCTAAAATAAAATAATACTAACTTATATGATATCTCAAATTTTATAAATATATAAATTATATATATCATAATTGCATAGTTAGAATATGACTGATGCTTATGTATTAATTAATTGTGAGTTAGGACATGAAAATGAAATAATTGCCCAGGTAAAGAAGATTGAGGGGATTGTAAATGTTTTTGGTGTTTATGGAGTTTATGATATCATAGTAAAAATAAAATCAGATTCGATTGAAAATCTAAAAGATATTGTTACTAGCAAGATAAGAAAAATTGAAAATATAAAATCTACACTTACATTGATCGAAATAACTAAATAAAGATACGAAATTTCTATTTATGTTTTCAAGTTCTTATATACGGACAATATTAATATAAAGTTTTAATATTATGAAGCCTTAGATGGGATTTGAACCCATGGCCTAAGGTTTACGAAACCTTCGCTCTACCAAGCTGAGCTACTAAGGCAAAAGTGGTTGTTTATATCATGATGTCGTATATATAATATACAAGATAATATTTTTAAATTCATATATATTAAATTGCAAATCTAATCTAACTTATTATGAAAATATCAATATCAGGTGCAAGAGGAATTTATAATGAAGATTTGACATTAAATCAAGTCCATTATTTAGCTAAATCATTTTCATGCTACATACAGAGAGTTAAAAAGAGACAAATTCAATGTTTGATTGCATGCGATCCAAGACCATCAAGTGATTTCATTAAAAAAATTGTAAAAAGTACAATAATTAATTTTGGAATAAAGGTATATGATATAGGAATGGCTCCTACTCCTTTAGTTTTTAGAGAATCAAAAAAGTACGATTGTGGGATAATAATAACCGCATCACACAACCCGTTGAATTGGAATGGGCTGAAGTTCATAGTAAATGGAAGAGGAATTTTTGAAAACGAGTTAAATGAGATTTTACACGAGTATGATCATCATAGAAATAAGAATGAAAATTTTGCTATATCAAAATCAGTCCATACTTCGACGAATTACATTGATGAAATAGCAGAACTGATTTCAACAATGGAAATTTCTGAAAATAAAAAGAAAATTGGTTTGGACTTGTGTGGAGGAGCAACTACTAAGTATGCAGCAGAATTATTCAAAAAATTTCACCAAAGACCTCTGATAATTAATGGGAGTATGGGGATATCAACACATGGACCCGATCCTACATCTGATGATTTGATTGAATTAAGATCATTGGTGAAATCAAATAATTTAAATTTCGGATTTGCATTCGATTTTGATGGAGACCGAGTAGTTGTTATAGATAAAAATGGAAAAAAACTAACACCTGATACTACATTATTGTTATGTGCCGCCAATTCCATGATCAATTTTAAAGCTAAAAAATTTGTTGCCAGTGTTGATACAAGTATAAGTATTAAAAAATTCATAGAGGATAATAATGGAGAATATGAATATGCCAAGGTTGGAGAATCAAATGTATTACGAAAAGCATTAGAAATAAATGCTGATGCTTGTGGTGAAGGAAGTAGTGCTGGTTTTATTTTACCATCATTCAACACTTGTAGGGATGGTTTTTTGGCCAGTATAATCATTACGTTAATGAACGATAAAATCATAAAAGATTGTCTAGATTTATCCTCACATTACAGTCAAATAAGATATAAAATATCAATAAATCCTCAAAGACAAGATTTATTGATGAAGAAATTAGAAAATGAATTTAAGAATATGTCTAGTGAAATAGATACATTAGATGGTATTAAGATAATTATAGATGAAAATTCATGGATATTAATAAGAAAATCAAACACAGAATATGCTTTGAGGATTTCTGTCGAATCATTATATGATATGACAGATTTTTTGGCCAAACAATGCTTAAATAAAATAAATGAAATTCAAGATCAAATTGCTTAACGAAATTGAGATTATCAATATTTTTCAATCAATATTAGATTTTAAAAAAAATAAAATGAAATTAGCGTTATCATATATGTTAAATGATGATGTTTCAACAGTTTCTCTAAAGGATGTAATATCATTAAGCAGAGAAAAAAATTTTCCAAATAACATAATTATCAAATGTGACTTGGCTATTGAAGGTACCGATAAACCCAAAAAGATGACCTTAAAACAATTTGCAAGAAAATGTGTCGTAGCATCAATTAGTGATCTAATATCAAAGGGCATCAGACCACCCTATTTTTCATTAATATCATTAGGAATCTCTAAAAATTATAATGAAAAACAAATAATTGAATTGGCTGAAGGTTTTAAACAGGCATCAAAGGAATTTAATATTATATTTATTGGTGGGGACACAAATGAATCCAAAGAATTGATAGTAGATTGCATTCTTATGGGTTTTTCAAATTATAATAAATTACCATATCGAAATCAGGCTAAAGATGGAGACATAGTAATTACATCAGGTAAATTTGGATTTCCAGCCGCAGGACTAAAAATGTTAATCGATGAAAGTATAACTAGTTCTGATAAATCTTTTAAAAAGAAGGCACTAAAATCATTTTTACATCCTTTTCCAAAAATAAAATTTGGAACAGAAATGGTAGAATTTTTTTCATCGTCTATTGATTCGAGTGATGGGTTAGTTAGGTCTTTGTATGAGTTAGCAAAACAAAGCGAAGTAAATATCTTAATTGATAATATTCCTAAGGGAAACGGAATTATAAAATTTGCAGAGGAAAATAATCTTAATCCTTACGAACTGATTATGTATGGTGGAGAAGAATATGAAATAATTGCTACCATTCCAAAAACAAAAATGAAGAAATTTCTGGAGAAAGCTATGCAAATAAAATTACAGATATGGGTCATAGGAAAAGTAATAAATGGTGACGGAAAAGTGTATTTAAAAAATGATATGAACATACAATTATCAAAGTACACTAAAAAAAATTCCAAAATAAGACATATTGAGATAAATTACAATTTGATTGTAGAGAAGGGTTATATGCATTTTCTAAATCAATAAATTTTTAATACCCTTACTAAATTTTAATTTATATCAAATTGTCAGAAAATCAGGATGAGGTTGTTCAAAATAAATGGGGTGTAGCCCATATATTTAGTAGTTATAATAATACTTTAGTGCATATTACAGATATCAGTGGTGCGGAGACAATATCATTTAGTTCTGGTGGGCGTCATGTCACTGCTGACAGATATGAATCGTCACCCTACGCAGCGATGAAATCTGCAGTAGATGCTGCAGCTAATGCCAAATCAAAAGGAATTAATGCATTGCATATAAGAGTAAGAGCTGTAGGAGGAGTCGGTCCGAGAATTCCTGGTCCAGGAGCTCAGGCAGCAATCAGAGCCTTAGCAAGAGCAGGTTTTAGAATTGGAAGAATAGATGATGTTACACCAGTTCCTCATGACACAACTAGAAAGCCTGGTGGAAGAAGAGGAAGAAGAGTATAAGAATTTAAAAATTGGTTTTGTTAATCTGTAGTAGATGAGTCATCTATAATATCTTCATCTAATTTTTCTTGTCTGAGTTTTTCTGAGAATGATAAGAATTTGCCGTGATCCTCTATTTTGACGGTAGTATTGATTCGTATATTTATACCGACATTCCTAAAAATAGAGAGTAGTTCGCCCCCTGATATTTTCTGATCAAGTTCTCCCGATTTAATTAAATCTACTATTCTATGTATAATAATTTTGGATTGTACAGGATATTGAAATTCTGCTAAACGTAATACTTCATCTCCTCTGTCATATAACCATGGTAACAAAAAATCATGTTCAGTTATCTCATTTTTTTTATTTTTTTCTTGATCCGTAGTAATTTTTTTCTTTTCCAAATTTTTTTTTGCTTTCAACATTTCCTTCATTTTTCTAGCTTTAATTTTTTGAAGTTCCGGATCTTCCATTATCCTTTTATCACACCTAACGGAACCAATCTAGCAACTTTGGTAGCAATCCCCAATGAATGTGAAATATTAACTACTGAATCAACGTCTTTATATGCTTGTGGAGTTTCTTCCACCATCCCAGCTTTTGTAAGAGATTTAATATAAATCCCTTTTGATTCTAATCCTTTCCTTACAGAATCAGCACTGTAATTTCGTTTAGCAGCCGAACGTGACATTGTTCTTCCTGCACCATGTGCAGTAGAACCAAAACTTAAATCCATAGAACCGGGACTTCCTAAAAGAATCCAACTTGCTGTCCCCATTGAACCTGGGATGATAACTGGCTGTCCAATACTACGATAAGATGGAGGCACCTCAATCATGCCTGCAGGAAAAGCTCTTGTCGCACCTTTTCTGTGAATAACTAAATCCTTTGAATCGTGTCCTTCTATTCTATGATGTTCTATTTTTGCTATATTATGCGAAACATCATAAACAAGTTTCATATCCAAGTCTGCCTCAGTAAGAGAAAAAAATTTTTCTAAGGTTTTTCTTGTCCAATGTGTAATCATTTGTCTATTAGCCCAGGCAAAATTTAATGCAGAATACATTGCCTTTCTATAGTTTTCTCCTTCTATTGAATAGTTAGGTACACAGGCAAGCTCTCTATCGGATAAACTTATGTCATATTTTTTCATTGCGATTTCGGAAATTCTAAGATAGTCGCTGCATACTTGGTGTCCAAATCCTCTTGAACCACAGTGAATTAGAACGGTAATTTGACCTTCATTATAAAGACCCATTATTTTTGCTGCATGTTCATCATAGATTTTGTCAACTTTTTGAATTTCAAGAAAATGATTACCAGAACCCAAGCTTCCTAATTGTGGTGCACCTCGCTTTCTAGCAGTATCAGAAACACATGTTGGATCCGCTCCATCCATTTTTCCACCCTCTTCACAAACTTCTGAGTCATGTTTATTTCCATAACCTCGGCTGATAGCCCAGTCAACACCTTCAATTAATAAATCATCCAGTTGAGATTTAGTTAGCTGCAATACACCTTCTGTTCCCACGCCGGTAGGAATAGATTTGAACAATCCGTCAACAAGGTTTTTTATGTCTGTTTTTAGATCTTCTGTACCTATGTTGGTTCTTAACAATCTTACACCACAATTGATATCATAACCAACTCCTCCTGGACTAATAACACCGGTATCAAGGTCGGTTGCAGCTACTCCACCGACAGGAAAGCCGTAACCTTCATGTCCATCAGGTAAAACAACTACATGTTTAACAACCCCAGGCAACGTTGCTACGTTTACTGCTTGGTCTATAGTCCTATCTGATATCATTTTGGATATCAAGTCATCGTTAGAATAAATTGTAACTGGTACTTTCATATTCTTTGATTCGTCTTTTTCTATCTTGAATTCAAAATCGTTAATTTTTTTGACTATATGATTCCCGCGTGTAGTTATCAGATGATTCATATCTATGTTTTATCTGATTTTATTTTGTTATTATAACTCTTCCTTGATATATTATATTATTTGATCTGAACTAACACATATGACAAATAGATAATAAATGTATTAAATGATTTTATAATTAAAATTTAGTTATCCTTTAATATTATTATTTTAAAATTATTATGGTTCTTGATAAAACTGAATTCTATTTATAATACCGATTGTTTAAATTTCATGAATAACCTAATAGAAGAATCTATGTATATAGATGTAATTGTAACCTCCCCTCCGTATAATATTAAAAAAAAATATTTTTTATATAAAGATGACAAAAAGAGAAGTGAGTATTTACTATGGATTAGGAATATTGCAGAAAAAAGTAATAAGATATTAAAAGAAGATGGTTCATTTTTTTTAAATATAAATGGGACAACAAAAGATCCTTTACTTCCATTTCATGTTGCGGATCAATTTTTAATAGATAAGAACTTTACATTACAAAATACAATCCACTGGATTAAATCCATATCGTTAGAGAAAGATGATGTTGGTAAAAAAACATATGCTTCTACAGATTTTTCGGTTGGTCATTTTAGACCTATGACTAGTAAAAGATATCTAAACGATTTACATGAATATATTTTTCATTTTACTAAAAAAGGAAACGTAAGATTAGATAAATTAGCTATTGGAGTATCGTTTCAAGACAAATCAAATATAAAAAGATGGAAATCAAATAGGGAAGATAAAAGAGATAGGGGAAATGTTTGGTTTATACCCTACGAAACAATTAGGGAAGAAAGGCCTCATCCTGCAGTTTTTCCAAAGAAATTACCGTATTTATGTATAAAGCTACATGGAATTCAACCGGACATGATTATATATGATCCATTTATGGGAATTGGTACAACAGCATTAGCTTGTTTAGATTTAAACATTAACTTTATTGGAACAGAAATAGATAAGGAATATGTAAAAATTGCAATGGAAAATATTCATATTAATAATAATTATCAAAGAATTTGATATATATAAAGAAAAATTAGTTGAGATTTATATCAAATGACTCGTTTATTAAAAATAAAATAAAAATTATTTTAACTATCTATAGCCAACCATGTTAAATAATAGTTTTATCAAACCTTAATATTTAACTGAATTTATGATTTCATATATTATAATACATCAGTATGTAAAACGATATTTAATTTTAAATGTGGTTTTGATTGTATTCCGTTTTTCATGGTACATAGAATGTAAGTATTAAACTTGATTATGTCCTTAACACGTTTAATCCAGATCAAGTCTTGAACAATCATATTCTATACTAGGAAATACAATTCTTATGATCGAACATTTCATGGTTAGTGACAATCAATAAAAACTGTTCTCAATCGATCTGAATAAATTTTTAACCTAGATAATACATATTGTGTTGTTTAAACTGCTTTGTTGCACAACTATGAAAATCGACGATATGGAATAAAATTTCGACAGGAACAAATTGCCAACATGAATTCCATATATCATACCATATTCTTTATTTTAATCAAAATCGACGAAAATCATAGTTATGCAACAAAGCAGTTTAAACAACAAAGTAAAACGATTAGCCAGTTTAAAATATAAATGTAACTTCTT
>CAZHFI010000046.1:0-11087 GCA_964531845.1 uncultured Nitrososphaeraceae archaeon | reverse complement strand
ATTTTTTACGTTAGAATCCTATTTAAGAACCGCTATAAATTCGGGCCCGTCGGGAGTCGAACCCGAGACAGCCGGATTTCTTCCATAGGATAAAAGTCCGGTACTCTACCTGGCTGAGCTACGGGCCCATCAAGTCATTTTACTTTACAATACATAGTACAGTATTGCGTGTATTAATCGAAGTATATACGCTATAAAAACTTAATTTCTCTGTAATAATCAAATTTCTAAAAATCATGTCTAGTTAAAAAAAATAACCTTACAATAATTATTGAAAAATCTTTATATAATTTAATTGTAGCCCATTTTTACTAGTGGTTTAGACTATTCAATAAAATCCATTATAAAATTAGCTGGAGAATGGAATAAGTTATAATTTTATAAAATCAAGCAAAACATTTTAATTGGTTTTAAAGAGTTTCTTTTGTATGCGCCCGGGTAGTATAGTGGCGATGTGAAAACTACCCATCGTCGTAAAGTCCGGTTCAGTATGGGGGACTGTCACTCCTCCGACCCGGGTTCGAATCCCGGCCCGGGCGCTTTACAAATTATAATAGAATAAACATAATTTGGATATAGTATAACTCTATGTTAGAAAATATTTTTAAGATTACTTAGATAACAATAAATAGTTTTTGTTACCTGAAGTTATTTCTATATTTTTCAAGTTATTTATTATTTTTTGTCCATTCAAACAGTATTACCAAGTGCAGCCAATTCAATTATTGTTTTTTAATACATTATAGATGATATTAAATATATTTTTACTAGAACTAGCAATGAAAGATAATCTTTCATTGAGATCCAATGTAGAATCTAGATTCGTCCCAGTATCAGAGAATATGTAACCATTAGCTTCCTTTATTATCAAATATGCTGCAGCCATATCAGTTATTCGTATTTTATTACGGATATCAACATAGGCATCCAGATATCCATGTGCAAGGTAACATAACTCTAATGCATTTGCCCCAAAATGTCTAACATGTTTAGACATAGAAAGCAGAGTTTCAATTTTTTCAAGATTTGGTTTTGTTAATCCAGATACATTTGTTCCAATGATCAAATCGTTAAAACTTAATTGGATATCTAAATCAATGTCAATTTTTGAAGACTTTACACTTATTTTGTTATTATTGAAGTAACACCCATTACCGCTTGACGCATGATAAATATCTCCATTGGATAAATTAATGATAGATGAAGATATCACTGAACTAAGTTTGAACTCTAATGCAAAAGCAAGCGAACAGCAGAAAAAAGGTAAACCACGACTTGCATTAGTGGTCCCATCTATGGCATCCATTATTAAATATCCTTCATCTGAACCCTTAATTTGTCCACATTCTTCACCGATTATTGTAGGGTCTAGATTATATTTTGTTTTTAATGTACTAATTACAGTTTCTTCAGCTACCAAATCAATCTTTTTAGAAATATCACCACCTGCACCTCTACCAAATTTTACGTTTCCTTCTTCCGTTCCCACTAGGCCCAAAATATTATTTCTGACTTGTTTTGATATATCAATTAAAATATCTTCTGAAACGGTATTTGAAGTCACAATCAAATATCTATATTTGAACCATATGTTTTTATCGAAAATGAATATAAAATGGATTTAAAAATGTATAATAAAGGATCTACTCTAGCAGATTTTAGTATAAAACAATAAAAACTAACAAAATCATCTTTTTAATATAAAAAATCGCAAGTTAATACGATTAATTTTTATGGGCAAGTAAATCACATGTAAATAATGAAGTATCGCAGCAGAACTGACATTGTTGCACTAATCTTAGAAGCTGCACAAGATGGCGCAAGTAAAACCAAAATAATGTACAAGGCATTTCTTTCCTATACTCAGCTTAAAGAATATATCAATATTTTATTAGAAAATTCCTTAATTCAATATTATCCTGAAGAAGAAATATTCCGAATAACTGAAAAAGGAAGAAGGTTTTTGGAATTATATTCTCAAATTACGGAATTGATTTCATCGAGAAATCCAGATATGAGTTTAAAATAATTAAAAATATATGATTTTTAGCATGTATTGATTTTAAATATCAGACATACTTGAAAATCTATTTTTAAATATACAAATTATCAAATTACTCTAGTGTTTACATATCGAAAACTTTTCAACTGTGATATAAGGAAAGTTGGAATTATTTTTAAGCTTCCACATATTAGCATCTATTACTGCATTAATTTCACACCCTGAAATTTGTAAACTTTCATTATTATAATGAGTAAGACGCATCAAACTGTTCTTAAAATTTGAATGTCCTATTCCAAAGGCATGTCCTAATTCATGTTTAGATATAATTTCCATTATTGGAGGAGTCAATGGTTTACCAAAAGCTCCTGCATTTAGAATAATCTTTACGTTATCAATAAATCCAGATGGCCCATAATTAATTGTAGACTGACCTGCAATTTTTCCGGTGTTATTTTCTTTGAACTTTATTTCAATGTCTGAAAGAGAATTAATAGAAGGTTCTAGTCTAATTAATCCATTTAATTTTGTATTCCAATCATCAATTGCATTTTGAATTACAACCTTGTACTTATCTGATGCAAGAATTTTATATGTTAAGATTCCATCTCCAATTTTATCTCCCCAGGTACAGCATAGATTTATTTTATCGAATTCATCAACATTTATGGCTTCTACATATAATGATATATTACTGACACATATAATAGAAAAAGAAAATAAAAAGAAGAATATAATAAAAAACGACTCAAGCATTCCCTATCAACTTATATTTAATATTTATAAAGTTTTCACCCGTTCCTTGTATAGTCTAATATTAATACGGTTTTAAATGAAAAACAGAATCGCAGGATAATTTTGTTGAACAAATTTAAAATAATTCAATAAAAAGTGATTAATAATTAAAGAAAAAGAAAGAGTCTTATAGTGTCAAAACATCATTGAAATAATACGAGGAATGTCTGAACAACCTTCTACAATTTATTTTAAATATAAGCATTTAGAAGACATGCTTAAAGTAATACTCTTTGCGGCGCAATCACCCATCGGAATGGTACCAATGTTTTATCATATCAAATACAAGGGTACAGACCTATTTTTCCTAGAAACTGGTGCAGTTAATCCTGTAGTCCATTTCATAACTTTAGAAGGAAAACCCGAGAAAAAATTTATAGAATTAAAACAGCTGACAGGAAAATATGAATTCGTTGATCATTTAGGAAGTGATACTCAGTCAATATACATACCCATATTAGAGTTAGAAAATTCTACATTTGAATTTCCTTTAGGATAATCATTTTTTATTTTTCTTTATAAATTCAAACCCTCGATCTATTCGCTAAATAATAAAAAAATGATCATGAAAAAATTTATTTTGTTATCTTAAAATAATTATCTATTCATTTGTAAGTCTGTTTTCGACTTCAGATAATACATCTAATCCCTCTTCGGTAATAATATAATTCTTTGATCTTTTTATAACATAGTTTTTCATCCTTTCCAGATGATAGTATATAGAACCTGTAGATAGTTTAGTGGAATTTCTAATTTCGGAGAAGCCTGCAATTCCATTTCTTTCAGCTATTGCCCTCAATATTTTAATTCTTGTTCTCCTTGCCCTTAGCTGAGTTTCGCCTATCAATACATTATATTTGTCTCCCAAATTATTTATCTTTTCTTATATTTACAAGTAAGAAAGACTTATACAGACAAAAGATCTTTTTGTCCCTGTAATGGGGTCGTAGCGAAGCCTGGCATCGCAACGGGCTCCAGATCCAAAAAAAGGGCTATATTTGGAAGACACCCGTAGGTCAAGGGTTCAAATAGTAATATGCATAAGCATATAACTAGAACAATTCCCTTCGGCCCCATTATAATAATGAAAATAAAATCATTTAAAATTTTGATTGTTGTTGCTCTATAACAATGGTCCCCCTCCCTCCCTATGTAGTTATATTATATATTAATATGAGAACCGTATAGAACACATATTCAAATGAATATGAATGACGAATTAGAAAACAACGAGATAAACGGTAATAATCAAATGATTATGATTGATCTGGATATACAAGATATTGAGGGCATTGGTCCAACTACAGCGAAAAAGCTTAAGGAAGCTGGAATATTATCTGTAATGGATTTAGCAGTAGCCAGTAGTGATGAATTATCAGTAGATATTAATTCATCAAAAGAAACAGCCGCATCATATATAATTGCAGCCCAAAGATTACTAAGAGAGAGTCACCTATTAGACAAGGAATTCATAACTGCTGATGCAGCATTACAAAAACGAAAGGCCATGTTAAGGTGTTCTACTGGATCAACCGCATTGGACGATCTCTTACTAGGCGGAATCGAAACACAGGCTGTAACGGAATTTTATGGTGAATTTGGTTCTGGAAAATCACAGGTCTGTCATACATTATGTGCTATTGCACGACAACCTATAGAAAATGGCGGATTAAACAGTGGTGTCATATATATTGATACAGAAGGAACTTTTAGACCAGAAAGAGTAGAACAAATAGCTAGAGCGCGAGGATTGGATGCTCCTGAGATCCTAAAAAATATAGCTGTTTGTAAAGTGTATAATAGCTCACATTTAGAATTAATTGTTAAAGATTTAGGTAGATATATTGATGATTTCAAAGCAAAAATTGTTATCATAGATAGTATAATATCTTTACATAGAGCAGAATTTGCAGGAAGGGGAACTCTTGCAGACAGACAACAAAGACTTAATGGAATGCTCCACAAATTAATTAGATTAGCTGAAATATACAACATATCTGTAATAATAACAAATCAGGTTCAATCATCACCAGACACATTCTTTGGGGATCCAACAAAAGCAGCAGGAGGTAATGTAATAGGACATGCATCTACATACAGAATATATCTTAGAAAATCAGGAGAAAATAGAATTGCAAAGATGATGGATTCGCCATATCATCCATATTCAGACACAAGATTCACAATTACTGAAAAAGGTGCTGATGATTTGGAGGAGGGAGTAAAAAAATCGAGTACAAAAAAATCCACTTCAAAGAAAGATAAAGAGATTGAAGAGATTGAAGAGTAATTAAAGTTCGTGACTTTTTTTATATTTTCTATTTTCAACAAATTTTGTGAACCGGATCACTGCAACTCCCAATGCTGTTAACGATAAGGCCAGCACTAAAAATTCAGGCCTAAGAATACTTTGAAATGGATATGGGACAGAGAACACAAATCTGCACTCATCATTTTTTTCACATTGTTTGGAAGCAGGAAAAACAATCAAACTAATTCCAAAAATAACTATCAATATAGTGCCAATTGTTGCGATAATGCCGCCTACTTTTAAGAAATTTTCAGGAACCCATGAAACCAATTTACTAGTATGTCACACCTTTATTTGATATACGTAGTATCAATAGTAACGAAACGATAATTACTGGATTTTGAAACTTTTTTAAATTTTTCATCATAATAACTAAATGGCAGATTCTTGTGCAAATGTTGGTTCCAAACATCATGAACGTTATTAAAATATTCTTTTTTAGGTCTTCCAGAGTGTCGGAGGATCTCGTGGACTAGGACATGTGAAATTCTGTTGCAATTATTGTCTGCAAAAAATTGTTCAAGTTGTATTTTTGATAAATTTTTTTTAGGTCTTTCCCAAAATGCCATACCAAAATTATCTGATGAATAGCCCTCCGTATCACAATCTGTCCAAAATGGTTTAAAGTAGGACAAATAGAAGTGAAAAATTGAGTGTCCTCTATCTTCATGATCTCTTAATAAATAAGCTAACGACATTCTATCAAATATTTTCCCAGGAATTACAGGTAGTATATCAGCATCTATAGAAAAATTTAGATTAAAATTTCTTTTAATCCACCAATGGAAAAATCTAGCCATACCGGAAACATAATCCCAATCCTCAGCTTGTAATTTTTGCCATTCTTTATTTTTTGCAACATAAATAAAAAATAATTTATCAAATGTCAATATCTACAGAGTAGTAACGAGAAATATAAAAATCATAAAGAAATAATCTAAATATTAAATTCTGATTGACAATTACATTGGTGATTTTTTCCGATTGATTTTTCATCTCCCAAAGAATTAAAATCATAATGTATTTTACTCTTATGCTTCAATAATTTATAATCAGTATCAAAAGTCATACCGCATACCGAACAACTCTTGAGAATATTAAAATTCATAGACAATAAAGCATATTTATGATATATATAACATTTTACAAAAAAACTAGTAAGTTCAATCTTTTAATAATATCCATATTGCATAATATTTTTAAATAAATTTAAACAATAATTAGTATTCGGATGAAATTCTTTGAATGATATCGATAATTCCTCTCAACAAATAACAAACTGGAAGAAATTGGTAGTTGATCCTATTATCAAATTGGAAAGTATCGATAGATTAGCCGAGGCTGCATTAGTATTATCGAAAATTTTACATAATAACGAATTAGATGTAAATCAATACCTAAATAGAATTTCTGAAATGGGAGATGATCTAAAAAAAAGGATCGAAAAACAGAATATGAAAAGACCAACATATATCATTGAAACAATTAATTCTTATTTATTTACAGAAAGACAATTCAGACCCAACATAGATGACTATTATAATCCATCTAATAATTATCTTGATGTAGTAATTGACAAAAAGATAGGAATTCCGATAACGCTATCTATTTTATACATTACAATAGGAAATCGATTAAATTTCAAATTATATCCTGTAAATTTTCCAATACATTTTCTGATAAAACATTTGTTAGAAGATAAAAATGAAATAATAATCGATCCATTTAATTCTGGAAGAATTATGGATGATTATTCATTAAAAAATATACTGGAACAATCAAAGGTGTATAAAAATATTCCACTAACTAGGAAGCTGGTGGAAAAAACTTCAATTGGGCATGTTATAATACGCATACTCAATAATTTAAAAGAAAGCTATTTTGAAGTTCAAGATTATGAGAAGATAAACCTAGCAAACGATATGATACTTGCAATTGATCCGAATTATCCATATGCAATTCGGGATAAAGGATTAACGTTATTAAACAAAAATATTGATGAAGGATTAAAAATGCTTAATTTATATTTAGAAATAAATCCGGAGGCTGAGGATGCTGATTCTATCTTAGAGATAATCAGAAAAATAAGGACACAAAACAAATCGTGACAGTAAATAGATTACATAGTTAATTTGAAGATATTGAAATTTCTTTTTGGAGCTTTAAGAAAAGACTTTTAGCTTTTTTCCTTACTTCTTCTTTGACATCTTCATTAAAAATGGTGTTACTTAATGAATCAAGTATTATTTGCCATTCTTCTTCATAGAGAGTTGTATTAATCTTGTTACTACTCATTTTCAAGTGATTTGTTTTTAAAGAGTAATAAACCTTATCAATATAAAAAAAGAATAATTATTATAGAATTTAATGCATGACGATGTTGAATATAATCAAAATTACTAAAAAAGTATTTTTAATTTGTTAATTTGTCATTATTCATACTTGCTTTAAGAACATCTATCCATGGTAATAACTCATTTTTTGATAGAATATCTAATTGAATATTTGCCTGACGTAGAATTGATTTGCCATCTTCTGGATATTCGTAAAGAGCAACCACTCTTTCCATCCCTACACTAATTATCATTTTGCTACATTCAAGGCAAGGAACAAATGTACTATAAATAGTCGCACCAAAGGTACTCCCAGAATTTCCAAATAAAGCACATTGCATTATTGCATTTGCTTCCGCATGAGTACATAAACATCTTTCCAAATTTCCTCCGGATAGCACTTTTCCCTCCATTCTATCAAGACATCTTTCGCATCCGCCTTCAGTGCAATTTTTAATCCCAGAAGGAGTTCCGTTATAACCACTCGAAATTTGTCTATGATTTTTTACAATAACAGAACCGATCTGTCTTGTTAAGCAATTTGATCTTAATTTTGCTATTTCAGCTTGCAACATAAAATGTGTATCCCAATCTGGTCTTTGTAAATTCCAATTTGGTTTTTTTTCCATGATATTTCAAATTATTTTCAATATGATAGAATATAAGAAGATTGCATAGTCTTTGAATATCTATAACTTGTCTCTTATTCCAATAATATAATTATAAAAAAAATATTAATATTAGATTTTTATAACATAATTGAACAATAACGAGATAATATGCATCAATCTCCACAAGAAAAAGATGAAAAGAGGGCAAGGAAGATTTACTTGTATATCTTTTATCTTTGTGCTGTAATAATGGCGCTCATCACTTTTTATGCGTTATTTGTTAGCATTGATGAATATCACAAAACAGGTAAGGTTGTGATAGGTGAAGTTTTAGTTGAAACAGAATTTCCTGTGAAAGGATTAGCTAAACTTGTCACATATTTGATGATTGTGACAGTTGTGGCATGGTACTGTGTAACCAAGTTGGGTGGGGATAAGGTCAAGAATATTCCCCAGTCTGTGAAAGCTATTTTACAATTGATTGTCCTTGCTATAGGTATAATTGCATTATATGAATTCATATATAACTTCATAATCTGGAATTCTCTGATTACCGTTGATGTAATTAATGGTATTTTCCGTCTGGATGATATCAACATTGCCTACCCGAATCCAAAGGTACCATGGAATCTTGTTTTTGCCACAAAGATGTCTTTATCTGCCTTATTGATATCTGCACATGGATTTTATACAATATCAAGACATAAATTTAGATAATATGGATAAAACACAATAAAGAATAAAAATATATAAAATATTAAATTTCAGTACAGACAAATAATGAGTAATAAAATTAGATGTTCTCACATTTTAACAAAAAAACAAAGTGAGGCTTTGAATATTTTAGAAAGATTAAAGAAAGGCGAAAGTTTTTCAAACTTAGCAAAAGAACATTCCATAGATAAAGCGAGTGGAAAGAAAGGCGGAGATCTAGGTTTTTTCACTAAAGGAATGATGGTAAAACCTTTTGAACAAGCGGCATTTAATCTTGATAAGGGACAAATATCAGAACCTATTAAAACAGAATTTGGATATCACATAATTAAAAGAATAGAATAAAAATCTAAAAAATACCATAATCAGATTGAGGTATATGCATATAATAATCAAGATATAGTTGGTAATAATATTTTATTAATGCATCATCCAGTAACAAATATGTCTTCAATATGGATTGATATTAAAAAAGATATCCAACTAAATTCATGGATATCAAAATATAGACAAACCTCAGTAAAATATATGCTAGTAATGCTTTGCTTTTATTACGGAATAGGAACCATTATTTCTGCAAGTTGGACAAATATTATTGGAAATTTTATACCAAGTTATTCGCAACAAGAGATAGTAAGATCATTAATCCCAGTAATTACAGCAGGTTCATTTGAAGAGTCATTATTCTTTGGTATTCCATTTTATTTATTCAATAACAACATTGTAGTATTATCTACAGGGGTTATTTGGTCAACACTACATCTTTTTAATACAAATAATTTCGACATTATGTTCTTATCATACGGTAATTGGTTGTTTACTTTGATAACATTATTTTTTAGTCTTAGAACTTGGATTAGTGGAAGGGGATGGTTTTCAATAATTTCACATACTGTATGGAATGTAACATTTTTTTTACTTGGTTGCCAGATTAATCCTGAGACAAACTCGATATGCAGTTATACTTTTATTGATAAATTACAATATTCAGATATCTCAAGTATTGCATCTGCAGTAATTTTATTGTTAATAACCATTTTGATAATGCAGATTAGAAAAAAGAAATTGTTCTAGAGTAATAATTACCATTTATCAAAGATAATGTTACAAATAATTAACCATAACCATGATATTTATTTCGTAAATTAGCTCGAATTTTGGTGGATAATTTCTCGGAAATCTTCTTTTGTTGATCGTTAATGTTAAGTAAATTTTTATTAGTAAAGAGAAATGGTCCGTAAATGTAATTGTCATTCTTTTTAGGAGCTACCGGTTCAATTTCCGATAATACAGAATTTAATGATATATCCAGGTCTTTACTGGAATTATCTTGCTGCTCTTCTGATAATGCCTTCAATAAATTCAATATTTTATTATCGTTTATTCTTCGATATCCAAAAGTTGTTATTTTTGTATTTATGTTTTTTTCAATTTGATTTGAATCTAGATCTATTTTTGTTCCAACTATAAATGGATTTGGTTTGTAGATAGAATCTAATTTCAATTGCCAAACTTCATTTGGATTAGAGATAACAGCATCAAAAAAATGATCGTGAATAGACGTAGTTGAAATAATAAAATTCCAGTTTTTTGGGTTTGATGAATATTTTTGAAATAAATGCTTACCAAGACTACTTTCTTCTAGAATTTCCATCACATACCGTATAAAGTAACTGCAATATGATAGTTTCTAAAGAAAAACTAGAACAATGAATAGAAATTTCTAAAGATTATTTATTATGTTTCGATATAGAGCATATTATCTTCTACCACAGTTTTATAGGAAGTCAATTTTTTAAGGTCTTGTGGAAACCATATTAAATTACCTGTAGTAATATCCCATTTTGCTCCATGCCACGGACATTTGAGTTCTTTTCCATCTAATTCGCCTTCATGTAACTCCGCTCCCGCATGAGAACATACATTATCCATGGCAAAATAATTACCAGCTACATTTCCTACTACAATCTCTTTACCACCCGCTGTAATATTTGTCAATTGTCCATCTTTAAGATCCGAGATTGACCCTACTAAAAATTTAGTCATACAAAACCTATAGATATGTTATTAGAACACTATTAAAATATTTATTTAATCAAATGAAGTTATGGTATGAACAAACTGCTATAGTAATAGAATCTGCAAGTAAATTCAATAACTAACAAAATCAATCAAGATATCTCTATTTAAAGACGTTAATACATGTAAAAACTAGATAATTTCACGTCATTTACTTAAAGATAATGGCAATGCAATAATAAAACATTATAGTTAAAGTTTACTTGTTGTTGTAGATTGACATATTTATATCCAGTTATGAG
>CAZHFI010000045.1:0-11276 GCA_964531845.1 uncultured Nitrososphaeraceae archaeon | reverse complement strand
AGAATGTGAAAATAAGAACAAGATAAACAATACATTGAATATAACAACTATTACAGGTGCAGGAGCAGGTGGTAACGGAAATGGTAATGGCGAAGATGAATGTTCAAATTGTTTCCTATTACAAAATGAAGGTGGTCCATGGCAACAAAACCAATTGAGTGATTTTGAAGACTATATTGCCCAAAACCCAATCCAATACGGTGATACACAACTTAGTACAATAGATGAACTATGTGCATTCTTAAATGAACAAACTGAACCAGTAGACTTTCAACCAATCGCCGATGCACTTATTGCTGGTGTAAATGGTTACCAAAGCGTTATTGACCAATTTGAACAATGCTTAGAAGATGCAGGGTTAGTTTTCTGGAATCCAGTATAACAATAACATAACAACCTTTTTTTTAATTTTTTTTAAATCCTCAAAGACATTTTTAACAATTAACTGTAATATTCACTATATCAGTTTTAGTATATATTTTCTAAATTTTTGTCATGTTAAATATAAAAGAAATTGAGAAATAATATTCATAGATGTCATGAATAATTTGTCCGTCTCCTTTTTATGGATATTTAAGGCTATGTTAATTTAACGATCTATATTTGTGAATATACTATTCTAACATGTGTTGATCTATGCAAGAAATAGAAAAATCACTATTGTAGTAATGTATCCTTTGTATCTATATTATTTAGGAGTCTACGAAATACCAGTAAAGCATTATCGATCTTCAGAGACGGCAGATGCTACCTATGTGTCTGTATATCTGGAACTGAGTACAGCGTTTTGGCTCAAACCAAGTATACAAATGAAAGATAATATCTGCATTTATCATTTACTATCCGGTAATCCACATACGCTGGAAACATGTCTATCTGTGCATTGCCATCTACCGAACCAATACATCATTCGATCTTAGGAATCTTTTAGCTAAGGATCTGAGCGTAGAAATATGCTTGTTGCAATGTAATTCAGAGAATCACTAATAGGTAAATACGGACGTCATCCTGTATATTCAGATGGCGGTACATGGTATCCAGAGGCCTTTAGTGCATTGGGACTAAAACACCATTTGCACTCACCATATGAAAATTTTAAAAAAATTGAACGAGTAAATTTTTAGTAGATTCAAAGACATGATAGAAGGTTTTGATGATTATTATAACTGTACTGGAAAACAAAATTGTGATCTAGGTCATATCAACAAATGGATATCGTTCTTTGTCTTGATGTACAATGATTTACGAAATCATAAATTTAAAATAGAATTAGGAGGTGAAGTTGTCTTAACTTAAGAGCCATTTCAACTATATATCTTTAAAAAAATTCAAAAATAATCTTGAATACTTTTCTGATTTAGTTCTTTGACTGATTGTATTCTTTCTAAGCTGGAAACTTTCAATCCTATTTTTCGCACACGACTCTGTTTGATGTACTCTTCCTGCCCAACTAACTTTTCTTCGAATATATCTTTATCCAGAGTAGCAATATCAGTAACTTTAACATATATCATATCATCTCTTTTTAACACATAATTTTTATTCTCACTATTAGATAATAATTCAAATTTGTCCAAAAGTTCAGGGATAACTTTTACAATTTCAGTTAGTGAGTTTTGATATTTTCTAAAAGATACTTCTCTTGTTTCGGATGTAAAATCTTTTTTTACCAATTTAATGCCTACCGTTTTAAACTGGTATTTTTCCTTTTGAATTCGTTGGTAAAGATCTTCTGCAAGTGAATAAAGTGTCTGTAATAAAATATCTTTATCCAATGTAAATTCTATCAATGAACGTTCTGTACTTAATGATACATGGCCTTCTCTTGTTTTAACCTCCACTTGTTCCTGTCCGTTTGCAATCATCCATAACATTACACCAGTTTTTTTGCCAAATTTTTCAATCAGTATCTGTATATCCATTTTAGCTAGCTGTCCAATAGTTTTGATATTCAATTCCGATAACAATTTCTGAGTTTTAGTACCTACTCCAGATATCCTTTCAACCTCCAAGTCGTAAAGAAATTTTGTAGTCTGTTTAGGAGGCACAACAGTTAGACCGTCTGGTTTTTCAAAATCAGATGCAATCTTTGCTACGGATTTGTTTTTAGCTATTCCAATTGAACACAAAAGCCCCGTATCTTTTAATATGGATTTTTTAATGAGTAATCCATAGTCATTTAAACTCGTAACAGTTGAAAAATTTTTGACCTTTTCAGTACTGTCAAGATATGCCTCATCTATACTTGCCTGCTCCAAAACATCAGCATAATTTTCCAGAATATTCATCACCGTATTAGAAATTTTTCGGTAAAAAACCATATCAGTTTTTTTTAATAACAATATTGGACAGAGTTTGATAGCCGAAGATAAAGGCATTGCAGACTGCACACCAAATTTCTTGGCCTCATACGAACATGATGCAATTACGCCCCTAGTTATTGTTTGGTTTCCTTGCTGGTCAGTCATTACCACTGCATGTGGTTTTCCCTTCAAGATAGGGTCACGTAATTCTTCGCATGAGGAATAAAAAGAATTAAGGTCAACATGGATTACTATACTCTGCCCTTGCCAATCAGATATATTATCAATGTTATCTTTATTTTTATTTTTTTTATGATGGCTTATTTGAACTTTATCAAGACCGTCATAGATATTATTGGGATTTTGTGATTTTTTGCCATACAAAGAGGATTTATCATCATTAGAAATTTTGATTTTATCTGATCCATTTCTTGGACCTAAATTTTCAGATATTTGTTCTCTAACCAATGAATTAGAACAAGATATTGCAATAAAATCTATAATGCTTTTTTTGTCTTTATTTTTTTTTATATCTAAAACCTTCCGTCTATCGCATAGCTCTTGGTCCACTCTCTTTTCTAACTTTTCACTCCACCAATTTATTTTTCTTTTATCATCAATACGTAGATAAATAAAATTTGATGTGGCTATGCTAAAGGAATGATATTGTGAATTATTATCAGACAGGATCATTGCGGAATTATATTTTTTTAATAAATTAAACGACAGTTCCTGAAACCAGGAAGTATTCAAAAATTCAACACAAGTTTTAAATCCATACGAATCACAGATTTTTAACAAAAAATTCAATAAATGCCTTCCATCATTTAGCGTCATTTGTTTTGGAATTTTTATTATCAATGAAAGGATGTCTTTTTTTAGTGATTGCAAACTGTTTAAAAAAATGACAAGGTCATTACTGTTTTTTTTAAAAATTTTAAAGTCTTTTTCTTCATCTACTGAATTATTCCAAACAACTTGATTTTTTTGGTTATTTGTTATCTCACGATGTAAGATAATATTATCAAAGTTTAGCATAAATTGTGGAATTACAATTGATAGTTTTAATTTTGATTGATTGTTTTTAGCAAATTTATCTAATATAACAGGCCACATCTTTCCATCATCAGAAAATAAGTTTGAGAGGTCTAGTTCAATGAATTGGTGAAAATCAAAAGGAAAAGAGAGCTGTGTAGTTAGATTTAAAGCAAAATTATAAAAATCATTCTGGCTTGAGTTATATAGATTTTCTTTTTTGAGATTGAAATCAAGGTATGAATTATGGGAAGGATGTATAACTATCCCAACATAATACTTGATGTCATGAGATATCAACAATTATTATGAAAACCGGTATTTGAATAATGTTTTGAATGATTTATTTTCAGATTATAGCATTCTAGTAATTGGTATATTTTACAAGTCATCAGTTACAGAAATCCATATGATAAGTTTTAAATCATTTACAAAAACAAGAGTGACCTTAAAATCTTTTTGTTTTATTTATTTTTTTCACGAATTAATCAAGTAAAAATAAAAAATTCTACACGAAATTTCCTTATAAAATTAGTAAAACAATTCAGAATATAAAATGAATATAAATTCGCTAATCATGTTAAACAATTGCTATAAATAAAAAAAATATTCTGAGATTATGGATAATAATTCCAAAAGCAAGAAAGAAAAAATATTGTCAAATTCTCTAGTTGTATTTTTATCAATCATCCTTCTTACATCGACGATACTGTCAACAGTAATGATATCAAATTCAAATTTATTTTCTAGTATTTCAATAGGAGATATTGGAATAGTAAAGAATGTTTTTGCTGTCCCTGATACACAAGTTGACATTAATGAAGATCTAGACCAGGATACTGAGAACTGCGATGATGATATCTGTGAAAATTCTTCAACTAGTTCATACGCAACAGCAAATTCTGGTGTAGGAAAACTATATCAAAAAGTAAAAGGAGATTATCACCAGAAGAACAAAGAGTGTAAAGACAATGATGGAAATATAGATGGCGATTGTCTAAACCAGTTTGAAAACAAATTTACTTTAGCAAATACCGATTCTGGGAACCTAGTACAAAAGGCAAAAAGTGACCAATATCAAGAAAATAAAAAATGTAAAGAAAATATTGGAAATGTTGATGGATGTTTGAATTACTCCTATAATGATGTAAATTTATCAAATACAGGGTCTGGAACTTTAAAGCATGAACTATACAACTCTTTAGATCAAAAAAATCATAAATGTAACAAAAATGATGGAAATTTCGATGGATGTATCGACTATTCAAGAACACTTTCATCTGTAGAAAATACAGATTCAGGTTATGCCAATCAAAATACCAAAAACAAGGTTGAGCAGAAAAATAAAGAATGTAAAGATAATGATGGAAATGGTTTTGACGAATGTGCCAATTATTTTGTATCCAATTCATTATTATCAAATAAAGGTACAGGCGACATAAACCAAAATACCAAAAACAAGGTTGAGCAGAATAATGAAGGATGTGAAAACAATGATGGAAATGAACAAGGTGGATGTATTGCTTATTTCATACAAGCAGGATATTCAAATGGGACTGACGTGGATAGTATAGAACAAAATAACAAAAACAAGATAGAGCAAAAGAATAAAGAATGTAAAGACAATGATGGAAATCTGGAAGCATGTGCTGCTTTTGCAGGATTCATTGTGGAAAACAAGGGAAGTGGTATTATGAATCAAAAAGCAGAAAACAAGTTGAAGCAGACCAACAACGGATGTGAGGACAGTGATGGAAACACAATTGGAGGATGTTATAGTCTTACAGAATCTGAAGCATTTTTATTCAATACCGGCTCCGGATATGCACAACAAGATAACAAAAACAAGATGGAACAGAACAATAATGAATGCAGTGAAAATAAAGAAAGTGAATTTGGATGCTTAAACTATATTGGAAACAATATCAATATGGATAATTCCGCAAATGAGAATATGAAACTGAATTTAGATAATTCCTTTGAGCAAGCGAATATTAAATGCAAGAAAAACAGTCCATGTGAAAATAGTATAGGAAGTAGCATAATCTTAATACAATAAAAAGAAAATCAAAAAAATGCCTCCACGGTACATTATTTTTTTATCATGCGTATTTATAAGCAATACATTTTATTGTAAATATTTTTTATCAAGGTATTTTTGATAAATATAATTTTCCATAATATCCACTTAATTTTATACACAAAATTATTACAAACATCAGTTCAAAATAAAGAAATATTGATTTTTGATGAAAATAACTACTATTTTTTATATAACATGAAAAACAGTTGAACAAAAGAAACAAAATCGATCTCATGTTAAATTCCATGTTAAAAATCATTTTGTACCTTTTAGTATATCCAATTAGATATTCCTCGTTTAATTCCTATTACAGTAGCTTTATGATCATTTTACTTATTATACATACAAATGGGATAAATAACCAAATTGTTCAATACGACAAACAAGAACCTGTATGTTCAGAAAATAAGAAGTTTAGAATCAAGTTTTAAAGATAACCAGAATAAGGCATATCAGAAAATTCTACAATTTTACAAATTTTACCACAATAAATACATCAATCAACAAAAGCAACATAACTTCCATTTGCATTTGAGAAAGGATTAATTTTAATGTTAAAACTTATTGGCCCTGTATTTTCTGAACTAATGATAATCTTGGCATTCTTTTGATCTGAATTACCGTGAAAATATCCTTCAAGATACCTTCTCCTAATATCTTTTAATAATTCACCCCATCCCTTTTCAGAGGGCAGGATTATATCAGGGATACTACTTTTATAGGGATACTCTGTTCGGATTTTTTTTTCAAAATATTTTAATTCTTCAAAAGTACTTTTTGCATAGTATGTGGTCTTTGAATTAAATAAATCTTTTTCTTTCTCTGATATCTGAATATAAATCTCGTTTAACCAATTAAAAACATTTTTTCTTTTGTCCATCAGAATAGCACATACATCTATGTATTCATAAGAATTTGCGTTGATTGTTACATCTTCTTTTTCTGACGATTTCCAGGTAATTTTGTATTCTTTATTTCCAAATGCTAGTACAGCATTACAATTTTTAGCAGCCAGTCTTCCAGCATTTCTAATCTTTATTCTATGTAGCATAAATTGGGTTTTTTTAACAAACCTATATTCATCAATTTCTTTGTCAACTAGAACAATATGAAGAATCTCGTTTTCTATATGACTTTGATCTAAAACCAATTTTGGATCTCTGTACCTGTCTATCATAATATTTGCAAGAAAAATGCCAAATGCAGTAGCTAATCCACTTCCAATAAATCCAAGGACATCAGTTATCAAATTCTAATTGAAAAGATAAGTAAAGCTGTTTATTTAAACGCACTTGCTAGATATGAATTCAGTTAACCATAACAGATAATCCCATCACAGGAAAAACTAAAGCAAATATATTGAATTAGTTAAATTAAAACAACCCGGATTAGTTTTTATATTCATATGATTTGATATTTTAGTTATTTATAGTAGTTTTTCAATATATAAAATATGAGGCATTATACAAAAACATATTAATTAATCAAAATCATTCATTTTTGTTTTATTATAGTTATTTACAAAACCAACTATTTGTGCATCATTATCATAGTAGAAGATAGTTTCAATAAATACAATTTTTTATTTATTATAGATCTATCCATTTTCCAAAAAATATGACGAGATAAAAATTGATAATTGTATTAATTAATTTGGAAAAAATAATATGGACATGGAAGAATTATTCTATACTCCATTCCCAGATATTGCGTTGAGAATCTTCTTTCCCTACGTTGCTAATATAGATGCCAACCATTCCTTTTAGAAAAGCTAAAGACCCTTTTGATTCAGTATCAAGATAGGTAAAGCCTTCATAAATGGTAGTTTGATTTTTTGTCATTCTACCCACATCTTCTGCATTCCAGGTGACAGACTGTCCATCCGACGATGTCATTACTCCATTACCTTTTCCAACAATAAGTTTATTTGGATACATTGTGTCGATAAAAGTTCCTCTAGTTACTACACTAACATTTCCGTTTATCAAAGCATTTTCCACAAAGGAGACCTCATTTTGAGCAAGTCCAGTTACATTTAATGATTTGACAGAAGTGATTGTTCCGTTAACAGATTGATAAAACGGATCTTTTGCTATCATGGTATTGCCTATTTTTATAGACTGTTCGCTATCTGCATGGATCGGTGGAAACACGAAAGATATTGAAAGACCCAGTGCAATAGCAAGGATTGAAAAAATGGTTAAAGTTATCTGCATAAAAAAGTTACAAATTAGAAATTAAAATACTTTTAGATATTTTGAAATTTTAGAACTTTCTATAAATTCGTAACAATAATTTCTTGATCAATAATCCAAATTAAAGGGTATCAAAATAAAATCTGGCAATACCAAACTATAGAAAACTAATGAGATTATATCATCGTTTATCCAATTTTTTAAAAATCTGTAATTTACCTTCAAATAACAAATAATATTTTGTTTAGAATTTTAAAATCAAATTGAGATTGATCTTAAAAATTTTAATTGGCATAAACTATAGCATAACCTTGATTATACGATAATTTTCAAAATATCTAAATTTCATATAACAAGATAATGTTATAAGTGCTTAATAACAATGTAAATAATTTTGCAATTAAAATTGTTTGATTGTAGTAAAAGTATATAGATTATATCCAAAATAAAACTAATATCTTTTTGCAATTTTTAACTTCATTCCATACTTGGGCCGTAGTGTAATCAAAGGTTTTAAAACTACCTTATTTGCAGGTACGTTAATCATCTTCCATTTTCTAATAATTATAGAAAAAATAATTAAAGATTCCATCCAGGCAAACGGTTCTCCTATACAGCCTCTGCTTCCTCCTCCAAATGGGAAATAGCTAAATCGTGGAAGACTTTTCTTAAACTCAGCGGTCCATCTATCAGGATAAAATAAATCAGGTTCTGGAAAATATTTTGGATTATGATGCATGATAAATTGACTCATTAAAATAAGTGACCCCGAACGTATACTGTAATTTCCTATCGTACAATCTCGTATAGCCTGACGTCCAAGAGCCCATGCAGGTGGATAAAGTCTCATGGATTCAGTAAGTACTTTGGAAGTAAATTCCAATTTGAATATGTTGTCTACTGTTATGTCATTTTTTTGATCAATAACTGTCAAAATTTCTTCTTCAACCCTTCTATCTATTGCAGGATGCAGTGAGAGGAGATAAAAAGTCCATGTAAGAGCATTTGCGGTTGTTTCATGACCTGCCAGAAATATAGTCATTACCTCATCTCGCAGTTGTTGGTCAGTCATCCTTTCTGTATCAGAATCCTCATCTTGAGCCTGCAGGAGTGTATATAGAAGGTCAGAATCCACTTCATTGTTTTTTTTTAAATTTTCTCTATGTTCATTAATCATTCTCAATACTATTGAATCAAGTTCCTGTTTTGCCTTTTGAAATCCTTTATTGATTGGCAATAGTGGGATTTTTTCAATCAACTCGCCAAATGGCATCAGTAGTCTATTAAAATATTCCATGCAAGTTAAAAGAAGGTCTCCAACCCTGTCGTCTCCTGCTCTAATATCATATCCCAGGACAGTCTTGCTAATAATTGCAAGTGTAAGATGGCTCATTTCTTTGTGAATATCAATTACTGATCCATCATTCCAACAATCACTGAGAGTATTGGCTAGGTTTAACATCACTTGACCATAGGATTTAATTTTTTTTGGATAAAATGACGGTTGTATTATCCTTCGTTGTTTATCATGATAATCTCCTTCGCTGGTCAATAACCCATTTCCCAACAGACGTTTTGATATCTGTAAACCTCTACTTTTAATAAAGTTCTTGCTACTGGTAACTAACACTTCTTCAATATAATCAGGATTATTTAGAAAGTAAACGTCCTGTTTTCCAAATTTGAAATGCGATATGTCGCCATAGGTCTGGGAAATCATAGTTAATGTCTTTAGTGGAGATTGTAGAAACTTTGTTGCTATCGAATAAGGAAGTATGTCTTTTGGCCCTTCCGGATATTTATCGACATTTCCCATTGCTTATTAATTGTGACAGTATCTAATATTGCTTATTTTTCTAACTTTTCAAAAAAGTATATGAAGATATGTGAAGTTATTTTTGTTTTGTTAATTGGCAATTAAATTAATTTTAAATAAAGTTAGACCATAAAGTTGTAGCAGATTTTTATCATCTTTAATGATACTTTATAGTTTAATATCCTGTTTTTCTTGTAACCAATTATGTATTTGTTTCGATTAGATAATTTCTATATATTACTGCCCTTAACGGAAATCTAAATTCAGATCTTTTAAATATTATATTATTTTGGATTTAATATTACTGTATGTACAATTTCGTTATCAAAAAAGATTCGCTGAAAAATTCAACAAATATGTTTTATCTGTTTTCTTTACCTGTTCTCTTTTTTAGAGCATAACTGGATAGTTTCAAGAAAGTAAAAAATAAAAGATCTAGTATCAGAAAACAGATATCCTATTTTATAATATGTGAATTTTATTATTTAAAAGTAGATGGCCAGAGATTGTTATGTTTTTGTATTATGTGAAGAACAACAATATGTTTATATGCATATAATCATATTTTGAGGTAATGACCAAAGATGGTATTAAAATAACCACTTTAATCATTATGACTGCATTTATTGGTCTTGGGATGTTTTTTGCATTTCCAATGATGACCATTTTTGCACAAGAGAACATGACCAATACTGACCAGAACATGACCAATACTGACCAGAACATGACCGCCTTAGATTCTGGAGTTGTGTCTGGTGCCGTAAGAGGAACATCCTAATACATTCTTCCACAAATCTATTAATCCCTAGTATGACGAATGAACTTCCCACCAAATTTTTTTCCTGCTAAAATAAAGAAAATACAAAATTTCAGTATAGATAACATCCATATTATCATTTATCTTCTTATCGCAGTTCTAACTATAGATACATTGCTAAATCAAGTAGGTGACCTCATTGATAAACCCCTTAAATCAGCAGGAGGAATTGTACTTTTTATCACTTTATCGGCAATAACAATGGTAGGTCAGATATTTGTCCTTCAATTTGTAGGTAAAAAGAGTGCAGAGATTAGGAAAAAAACTGGAAGAATAAGATTTATGCATAGGTTTGTGACTATAGTTCAGTATACAATAATTGCCAGTTTTGTGTTTCTCGTACTTGAAATAATATTTAGGCAAAATTATCTGCCCGCATCATCCATGCTGGTAACTTTGCTAAGCTACATGCTAACTACAATCCTTATGGCAGTATTTACGGTCGTTTTCCTTTCTTGGTACAAATCCAATCGCAATTCCGTGCTTGTTCTAGTTTACGGTTTGTCTTTTTCTACTGCTGCGACTGCATCATTTGCAATCCTGCTTGTATTTACATTTCAATTTAGTGACAAACTTTTTATTCCCATACTTCCCACTTCTCCTGGAACTTTTCTTTCCACACAAGAAGGTTCTATATGGAAAATCTTTGCCAAAACTTACCAATATTGTGATATTGCCTCGTTTTTTCTAAAATGGGGAGGAACAGCATTAATTTTGTACCATTATTCTCACAAGTTGGGACGAGCAAAATACTGGGCATTGCTAAGTCTTCCTCTTTTGTATTTTTCAACATTAATAATTTATCATCTCCACATCTACGAACCACATGAGTATCTTGAACAATTAATTTTCTACAGTTTCAGTGCTTTGAACTCAACATTTGGAGGGATTTTGTTTTACATAGCATTCAAGCTTACTGTCAAGAACTTTAAAAGCAATGAACTATTTGGAAATTATTTAATTATGGCTGGATATGGATTTATGCTATTCTTCTCAGGTTCACAGTCTGTTCTAACAAATACAGCAT
>CAZHFI010000044.1:0-11501 GCA_964531845.1 uncultured Nitrososphaeraceae archaeon | reverse complement strand
AAGTTCAGGTAGTCCATTAAATGAGGATCAAACAAATGATAATACTGGCCAAAGTGTAACAACAAGTCAAGCTCAAAACAATAATCAAAGTCAAGCTCAAAACAATAATCAAAATGTGAATATAAATAACCCTATTCAAATACAACAAAGACTGGAATCTATTATCACAGAGAGAGAGGGAGAAAAACCGATCCTATTAGAAGAGCAAAAGAGAATTGAATCAGACGACATAATTGTCATCAGAGATCATAGATCACTGACAGGTCCTAGTTGCATTACAGGAGATGTTCTCGATGGTGTATCTAATAGAGAAGATCTTAGAATTTTAAATGAATGTCAAGAGGCAGTAGGAGTAGTAAAGCATGTAAAGGAGATGGATGATGGAGACTACAAATTCCTTCTGGATTTGGACAAAAAATACAATTTCCTTTTGAACGAAAAGAATAATCAAAAAACTGATGGCTTATTAATAGTAGAAGTCATACCAAAAGATCAACACAAAGGAGATGTATTCCTTCCCAAAACTGGCGATAGAGTGAATGTATTTGGTGCATGGGTAACTGATAAACCCAAAGGATGGCACGAAATTCATCCTGCTTGGAAGGTAATTAATGATTAGATAAAATAGCATTACTTCATCTTATCTCTTCTTAAATCCTCACAATAATAAAATATAATATCTTTTCGGAAAAGTTATGATAATATTTTCATCTCATAATTCTATTTTGAATCTATGATTTTTAATAGTTGTACATCAATACGTAAAATGATATCCAATTATAGGTGTGTTTCAGATTACAATTTCTTCTTCCAATACATGGATAGTAATCATCAAATCCTTCAATTATATCTTAATTTAAGGTTAATATTGCTACTTTATTTCTATGTTTTGATAAATTGAGGTTATTCGATTTATTATATCAAATATTTTTCCAGAAATTCTATTTTAAGTAAAAAATTCTTGGGTTATTAAAAATGAAAGTTTGTACTGGGTATTGTACTATTCACAATTAAATACTTTGAATTCCTATGTGACAATGTATTGTTATTTGCTGAAAATTTTTATACTGAGTACAAAAAAGAATAAATAATATTCAACAAAATTTAAGTTTAAAGTATACTTATTTAAGTTATTAAATAAAGGTAAAAATATGAAATGATGTCGATTCAGTAGAGATTTATTACAAAACAGGGTTTCAAACAACATCTTGATATGTTGGATAGGTTTGACTTTGTTGAAAAAAGATGTGGGAAGATTATCATAAGGGACAAATTCCGTACAAAAGAGTCGAGATATTAATCCAGATTGTAAACTTACATCCATTGGTATCTAAATATTACGAGTCCACGTTCTATGCTTTAAAAAAGTCAAAGGAATTAGTTTAGCTCTATAGATACAATCCAGAACACAATAACTATTATTCTATTTAGTTACAATCTGATAGTTAAAGACTAGAAATACAAAACTAATATCTTTTAGATCTTTCGTTAAATTTAAAGCCTTAAACATACCGGAGTTATCAATTTACTAAAATGGTTGGGGGTATAATATGTTCTTCCTTCAGTATAATTAAATAAAATTATAATCTTGTATAATCCATTATCAATATCCTTCGGTATCTTAATTTGAAATGTATCTCCTTCAGGATAATTATCTAATATCAATATGGGAATCGTATTACCATCAAATTGGATATTGTTTGTACTATCTGTTATTATTACATTGGTGCCTTCAAACAGAGATACTGTTATCGTAGCTGCAATTCCCAGTTTAAAATCTGTTTTAACATCAATTACATCTCCTCTGTTAACATTGATTACTATCTCACTAGAATTCAGATTAATAGAAGTTTCAGAAGTACCATTTTCTTCACTCTTTATATAATTCTCAAAACTAGGATATTTAATTTTAAAAACATTGTTGGATGTTGTTAATGTCAATTGACGTGAATAAGCGTCTAGCTGTTATACAAATTAAAAAGAATTAAAGTAAAGATGGTTGTTATAAATAATAAATATTTCAATTAAATCGTATTTTTGGATTATTGTTATATAATTATTTATACTCCTAGATTGATGAATTTGTTAATCTTGGGATGGTTTCTAGAATCACCATGTCAGAAAATTTAAATAGTATGCTTTGTGTTCAAAGAGAGTGAGGCTAAAAGAACCCAAAAATTTACACCTTCTTTATTTATCTATTCCAATACTAGTAATATTCTCATATATTACATTTATTAATTATGACAATTTTTCATATTCGGAACTAGTAGATGTTAATATTGCTAATACTAATAATAGTTCCCCTAGTATAAATCCTGATTTGTATTTAATGAATGAAACAAATTACTTCTTTGTAAAATATATCCAAAGCAGTGGCCAAAATGGCAGTATAATTAACAAGACTGCACTTTATGATTCAAATGAAAATGAAGTCACATTAGAATACAATAATGCAATTTATAATAAAACACTAACTATGGAAGAGGAGAATTCATTTAAAAAAACATTATTAGATAATAATTTCTTTAATTTTAATTCTAGTTATCCAATTACAGTAGAAAATATAAAAGATAAGCAATACAATTCGTACAATCTTACTGTTATTATAGATAACAAAACAAATTCAGTTTATTGGGTTGACAAGGAGTACACAACTGCACCACAAGGATTGTATCTCATAAAAGATAAAATTGAGAACTTGCTTTTGACTTCATTAATTAAAAATAAGCATGAAAATCCTGCTACTATTTTAACTCCTATTTGTGGTCCAGTGGAGGGATTCAATTTTGATATTATGACAAATGGCTTTGCTCCCGATAGAATAGTACACTGGGAGTTGCTTGATAAAGACCAACAACCTGCCTTGTTAGGGTATTTTGAGACAAATCAAACAGGAGGCTTTAATGAAACTTCTTATGCAACTGACATATTACCTGGTAAATATCAATTACATCTTTATGACGACAAAGATAACGATGCACATGAAGACAGTATAGGCAAGGAGACTTTTACAGAATTATCGATTCCGTGTGACCAAAAAAATAATAGTACCACTTTGCAAGTAAGCGGAGGTTTAAATAAATGAATAGTAAAACTAAAAACATACTAACAAAGAGAAATAATTCTCCAACTGCCAAGTTGCTTTTTATATCTATGGGTCTTTTTGCATCCCTTCTATTGCTTATAAACAATTATAATCATGATACATTTGCGTTTTCCATCGCAGCTGTTGGTGACTGGGGATGTAACTCAAATACAGACAATACGGTGAAAAAAATCTTATCAGGAAAGCCTAATTTAGTTTTAGGTTTAGGTGACTACTCATATGAACCATCTGCAGATTGTTGGCTAAAGAAGGTAAAACCATTATATCAAGACAAGTCTGGTAAGATGCAAATTAGTATAGGAAATCATGAAGATAGTCCTAAGGAGGATCTTAACAAATATCTTTCAAGCTTTGGAATGAAGTCACAATATTATTCTTTCACAGTTAAAAACGTCCATTTCTTGGTCATCTCTACAGAAATTCCTTACAAATCTGGTTCTGCACAATACAAATTTGTAGTAAATGATTTGTCAAAAGCTTCTACCAATAAGAATGTAGATTGGATAGTGGTTATTTTCCATAGGATAATGTATACATCTCCGACATCATGTTCTTCGTGTCCCGGAATTTCGGATTTAAGAAATGCATATCATCCATTATTTGACAAGTATGGTGTGGATATAGTTTTACAAGGACATGCTCATGACTATCAACGAACTTTTCCTTTACAATATAATCCAAAAGACTCTTCCAAACCTATTATTATAAGCAAAGATCCAACTAAATATACTGACCCAAACGGATCAATCTTTGCTATCATTGGTAGTGGTGGACAAGGTGTTCATGCATTAAAAAGCAAAAGTTCCTTCGTTGCCTCACAGAATGACAAGAGATTTGGACACCTTGATATAGATATTTCAAAGAGTGGAGCAACAAAAATCTTGAATGCAAAATTTGTTGGAAATGATGGAAAAATAATGGATCAATTTCAAATTTTAGATCTTCCATAATTTATATTGTAAAAAATTATCTTGTTTTAAGATTCACATCATTCTTTTTATATCAGAAAAGATAAGCCAATATTTTTCAACCCATTGATGAAAAGATACGAGATAAAATCAAATCCTTTTTTTACCTCAAATTTGTAGCACAAAACCACTGGCCCAATAGTATATATATATTTTGGTATTTATAACTGGTAACTAAATTAGTAGTAAAAGACAAAAATTCTAATGCAAGCAATTTAGGTTGGAATTTGTCTCCATAACTTTTCCAAAAGTTACCGAGTTTTCCATAATTGCAAATAGAGAATATATATCTTTAATTGCTAAAGAAAAATAGATAAGGATATTGGTGTAATTTTTCGACATCGAAAAAATATTTTTGTATTTATTTATCAAGATTTATCACCAAAATCTTTATAAATTATTATTTTGGTTAAACTTATAATGATAAGTAAAAAGAACTTATTCATTATGGCGATAATGTTCGCCTCATTAGGTTTGATAACAACAACGCAGATAAACATCTTTGCACAGGACACACCAGAAACAAACGTATCCACTGATTCAGAGGAAATGGCAGTAGTGCTATCATTGGAAGACACAAGAAATGGTGCAACATATCAATATATAGTAAATAGTACAGCACAAATGAAAGATATTATTACACAGGTTTACAAAATGGGATTACCTCCATCAGCTGGAACTGAATCCTTAGGCAGTGATCCAACGATTACTGCGATAGATGGAATAATTACACAAGATAATCCCGCTGCTTCCAGTCTAGGTGAAGATGTAGACGTTGCAGGATGGGGTTGGCTTAAAAAAACAATTAAAACTGTAGGAAATGTCGTAGGAACAGGTGTAAAATTAGCAAAACAATATGGCCCAATTGCAGCTCAGTTCGCACCATTAGTATTATAACCCCATTTTTTTTGGTGAATACTTTGGAAACGTTAACTTTAAAATCAATTTTAGTATTTTCTGTCATGGTTATTCTATCTGACATGTCACTTGTTGTTTCAGCAAATGCATATCTACCAAAATTAAACAGTTCAAATATCCAAGATATTCTTTCAACTTTGTCTATAAGCCCTACTTCAATGGAATCAAAAGGTTTACCTTCACTTACTGCAGAATTTGGGGAAGCAGGAATGCCAATACCAGGTGAATATATTGTAACATTGGAAAATACATTACAACCTATTGTGGAAACACCTTCAACTTCTATGCTTAATACTAACGAAACCAGTGATATGTCTACTGCAATTACAGCATCAATAAGTTATTTGGAGGATCAAGGAATCGATGTAACATCTGTATATGATGATGGATTTAAAGTCACTATTCCATCTACATTAAGCAAACCATCACCCTCTGGAGTGGGTGTTGAAAGTGTGCCTGTCACATTAAATGATATTAAAAAAATTTTTGCACCTAATGCATCGTCAACTGATGTTTCAGGTCTTATTGAATCAGACTTAACATTAGATGAAGCAAATGTTTTGTCATTAGCCACAGGTAGTGATCAAATTTGTAACATAATTAGTACAAATGATAATATTGATCTATGCGAACAAAATGTTATTGGATCAACAACTTCTCAATCAGTTCCTCTTGGAATACAGAGAATAGGTGGTCCTATAAACAATATCTCTGAAGACAATAAAAATGTAACAATTGCTGTTATGGACAGCGGAGTAAGTCCACATCCTGATATTAATCTAATTGGTAGTGTTACATTCATTGGCGATAATAAAGATAATATTAATCATGGTACACATGTTGCAGGAATCATTGCGGCAAAAGGTAACAATGGAATCGGTGTAGTAGGAGTAGATCCAGGAGCCAAAATATTTTCAGTTAAAGTACTTGATAATAAAGCCCCAAATAGTCCGGGTTCACTTGATACCTTTAAAAAGGGATTGGAATTCATTAGAGATCACGCCGAATCCATAGATGTTGTGAACTTAAGTATTACATTAGGAAAGAAGAGCGAAATTCTAAATAAATTAATTGAAGAGATTGTAGCAAAGGGCATAATCGTTGTAGGTGCAGCAGGTAATTCGCAAGAAGATGCTTCTTTAAAATGGCCTGGAAGTGATCCTAATATCGTAGTAGTGGGTGCCATTAGCGATAATGACGGCAAATGTGGTGGTTTGGGAGGTTCGATTAAAATCATTGTTAATGACGCATTTATCCCTAGATTTGATATTGATGATAATTTTGCCAATAGTTATAGTAATTTTGGAAGTGTTGTTGACATAGTAGCACCTGGAACAAATATTCTGTCTACTTCAAACAGTGGGTCATACATGACAACCACCGGAACAAGCATGGCTTCACCACATGTTACGGGTGCTGCGGCACTTTATATTGAATCTCATCCGAGTGCAACTCCAAATGAAGTAATACAACATTTAAAAGATTCTGCAATTTCTCAGACTCAGATCTGTCATTCTATGAACAATGGAGGATATATAAAAGGTCCTAATGGTCCTGCGGTTGAATTAGTAAACATTGCACAAACTGATCAAGATTCATCACTGAACTTTGTAATAAATAAAAATTCAAGACTATCAGAGGTAAACCTTCTTCAGCGCATGCTGACTATTCTCGGATACAGTCCCGGAATAATTGATGGGAAATTTGGACCTAAAACTGAATCGGCCGTAAAGCAATTCCAACAAGACGATGGATTGACAGTTGATGGAGAAGTTAAATTGGACACATGGACTGAAATAAGTTCTCTGATTAAAGAAAAATTAAATATTCTAAACTCTGGGAAAAGTGGGATGGATGTAAACCTTCTTCAGCGCATGCTGACTATTCTCGGATACAGTCCCGGAATAATTGATGGGAAATTTGGACCTAAAACTGAATCGGCCGTAAAGCAATTCCAACAAGACGATGGATTGACAGTTGATGGTATTGTGCGAACAGAGGTGTGGAGTGCCATGTTCTCAAAGATACCTTATAAATTAACTGATGCCACAGGACCTACAATGACTGGTTTAGATTCCAATGTTGAAGGAATAAATGAGATGCATCTATCTATTTTGTCCGCAGTAGAAAATTTAAATTCATCAATCAATAATCTCACAAAAACCATTGAACTACATTTTAAATAGAACAAATAACATTCAATTTTTATTTTTTATTTAATATTATAGTTATTTGTAAACCTTAAATATTATCATTATTGATTTAAATAATATCATTCTATTTATAGTCAACAAAAAATATATTAGAAAGATTGCATCAAGACCAGTGATGATTGATATAGTGATTTTATTTTTGGTTTCACAATTCTCTTATAATGATTATGAATGTATTCCATGTATGGTAAAAACCTTATATCTTAATTCAGTCAGAGAATCCTTGAATGCCATAATGGACATAAAAAACCCTATTAACATTACTACTGAAAAAAAGATTTATAATATTACGGAATCCATTAATATCAAAATAACAAACAATGGGGAAAATACAATTGCCTTCCCGGATAGCTCATTGGGATTAGAATTTGTAAATAGTGATACAGGGGAATCCTTTGGATTTCCAGGAGTAGCAGTGTTAACTACTTTAGGTTCAAATGAAACAAAAACCTCAGTGGTGAATTTAACCTATGCCGAGATACCTAAAGGAACATATCAGATAAATCTTAAACCATTGGAAGAGATTAGCCAAGTACCAGTAAATATAACAATAAAATAATTTCAAAATCATTTATTAGAATTACTACTATTCTTTTAAATACTGTGTTGATTTATCTTATCTCTAGACAGAGTCTATACTTAGTAGATGCTTGTATAACTTATTAAATTGGTCATTTATAGTCAAATCATAATATTTCTTTGTATACTGTTGATTTTTTCTATATCGTTATCTTGTAGAAAAGATACCAAAGTGAGACCATTTTTTTCTTCTGTTTGCATATTGATAGTTCCTGATGAAACCGGACAAATTTTTCTAAATTCTAGATTTATCGTTTTGCCATTCTGTTTTTCAACATATTTCAAACTATTCACATCATTATTCATAATACTAATCAATATCATCTAACTTTATTTTTATTTTAGTTTTTATTGAACATTAATATTAAATCTATAAAATTTAAAATTATCTAAAATAGTTTATAAAAAAATTTATTCTGATATATGATTGATATCTCAAATTGGTCCAAGTTACAGAATCTATTATGAGAAGTAAAAGACAATCTTACAAGATTCTATACAATAATGAGCAATTAATATTTTTTAATTATTCCTCAATTGACCACTAGAACTTTTTAGAAGTAAATTATTTAATAACTGGTATATACAATTTTGGAGAAATAACACTATAATTGAACAAAACTCAAATATTTGCTATATTAGGAATACTGTTTCTCTCCTATATTATTTTAGGAAATAGCATATTATCTCAAATATCTGCACAGGGAAATCAAACTGGAACAGAAAATGAAGCAGAGAAAAATACAGGGAACAATGAACCTGGAAATACATGTGCAACAGATTCAACATGTAAAAATAAAAACGAAATTAATAATGGTTAGGTAAAGTGGCTCTGTTAATTTAAGATAATATTTTCACCTCCATATTCTATTTTGAATCTATGATTTTTGATATTATTATACATCAATATGAAAAATGATATCCAATTACAGTTATTTTATATAACAATTTGTTTTTCTACCACTCTTCTGGAGAGAAACTTTAAAATCATATTATTCAATCTGTTGTTGAATCATTCAAAGGTTCAATCTTTTAACTACTTTTATCATAGGGTGAATGCTGAGTTTTAATCTGTGTACAACAGGCCTCGTGTTATTATATCTCTTGGTACTATATCCTGTATATCGTCAATATACTGGATGGTGCCCATATTTACCCCTCGTGATTCAAAGAATTTTCATTCACTATGATATTTTTACGTTCAGATCTATGTTTAAAGATTCTTCTGATAGAATGATGTCATTACGGTCTCTGTAGATAGATATCAACAACTATCAATAGTTTAAATAGTAGTATATTTTAACAAATTTGTCTAATCGAAATATTATTAACATACCTTATCTGGTCTCTTATCTACACTGCAATTGGACGATACACGTGGAAAATACCGCATGCAGAATAGACTATTGTTTTCTGACTGCTAATACTAACAGTTACTAAAATCTATTGATAAGAATAGAAGAAAGAATAATTAGTAAAATATCTCTAGTTACAAACGGTTTTATTTTTCAAAGATAAACTTTAATATTTTTATAGTACGTTGGAAAAAATTATTATAAATTATCCTTTTCTGGGTTTTTCTGGAAATTCTCTGAAAACTGTTGTATCATATGAGGAAACATGTATAGGTCTGATAAAAAAAATCCACTGTACATTACTTTGGTCTAAATTTTTCACCAAGGTACACGCTTGTACATCATGCATAAATTTTAGACATGATTTAGGTCTGCCACCTATTTTTAGACATGATTTATGTCTAACACCTATGGAAACTCAAATTTTAAACCACAATACCTGTTTACAGGCATCCAAATGGTTATACAAAAAATTTGTATATTATACATTCAAATTCTTTGTTTGGAGTTTTGGACAATGTTTGTATTTAAGCATCATCACTTGATGTGTGTCAGAAAAGAACATTCACAGCGATAGGTCTTTTGCTAAGTTGGCAGAGCCATAAAATCTAGAACTAACGAAAACCCGAAGTGAGGAAAGGATTAAGGTAAAAATTAGATAGAAATATGAGGTAATAACAAAGATAGGCACACGAGGACATAACGGATGTCCAGTACCAAGTGAGTGCAAATGAAAATTCGATAAACTCTAGTATAAAAAAAGTAAAAGTTAACATACAATCGCAATAAAGAATACTAAAATATGAAAAATGTATTTCTGATATTTTAAATAAACAATTAATAAATAATTTTCTAGATAAATTTGGACGGATAACGACGGATCGACCGTTTGACTCTCAATTAAAAGGATTTTATTTTAAGACATTTCAAGGAAAACAATTGCTAAATGAGGAAATGTCAAAGGCATTGATTACTAATGTAAATGGAGGACATATATCTTGTGAATAAAATCTAGTGCTATTAATATGTCTTCAAGAAACTAGGTTTGATTTAAAAGAATTCTTATTTGAATAAAACTAATCTATTTGTTTTTTTATATTTTTTGATACTTTATAATATTATTTTACAATACTTTTAGAAAATTGTGTTTTTTATCCAAAAAATTCTTTCAAGGATGGTGAAGTATATATTTGTCAGGGCCATAACTTAACCTATTAGAATCTTCAGCATTAGAGATACGATATATTAAATTTTTTAAAAACACATAATTTTATTTGATAGATGCTGAAAATATAATAGTAAAGAAAATTATTACTACTACGTTTCAGTGTGAAAGGATTGGAATTTGTTTTAATGGCAATTGGTGCAATATTTGGTGCATTTTTAAGATATAAAATAGCAGAATCACCAATTGTCTTTGGTGGTTTACCATTAAATATTTTAATAGTTAATGTTATTGGAAGTTTTATTTTAGGATTATTTTCAGTTTTATCTATAACATGGAATCTTGATCCTAAATATTCATATCTTATTGCTATAGGTTTTTGCGGCTCATTAACAACCATGTCATCATTTGCACTTGAAGTCAACAATCTAATAGAAAATAAACAGATCGTTTTAGCAATCATAAATGTAATTACCAATGTTGGATTATCTATTTTTGGAATAATTGGTGGAAGGTTATTGGCATTTTTATTTGTGTAAAATTTATTATTTATTTTCTTGAATTTGTGATGGTAAAGATAAAAAAAGGAGAATAAAATAATATGTTTTATCAAATAGAATCGAACTCAACAAGAAAGAGTATAGCCATGTAAAGACGTTGATAAACGATTTTTTGAAGAATAATGATAGGCCGTAATACCAACTGAATTTTCGATAGTTTTAGTGAAAGAAGACAATCAACTGTTATGATATAGCAAATCACAATTAGTAGGCGATTGACGGTGTAGGTATTAATGAAAAATCAAAATTAGGATCACTATCAGGTGATTTAAACCTACTATCTATTAAAAATGGAATATTACAAACATTAGGTTGAAAGTAGTTGGATATCGTTTATAATAAATTAATCCATAATTTAACTTATCAAACTAAATATATTATTTTACCTAAAAGATAGAACTAATAACAAGAATACTTTTTATATCCTGAATAGGCTATATGTTATTAAGCTTATTTTAGAACAAACCTTAATCAGATTGAAATTAGTATGATTACCCTATCAATCACTTCTATTATTTATATTATTGAAATTTTTAATTAAAATTAAATTCAAAATAGTGTAATTATATAATTTTATTCATTCACAATACTACAATACATTTATTTATCAATAGGTATACCAAAACATAAATTT
>CAZHFI010000043.1:0-11616 GCA_964531845.1 uncultured Nitrososphaeraceae archaeon | reverse complement strand
TGCGCTAGAAATTGATGCAATTAAAGATCAAACTGATATTTCTGGGACTTTTTATAGGGCTAAAGTAACAAATATTGGTATTAACCAGCTAACCGGTATTGAGGTTTATCTTGGAAAAAATGATGTTCAATATCTTAAAGAACTTGAGTCTGGTCAGTGATTTTTTTTCTATCCAAGACCAAACACACAAATTGATGTCATAAAAGTTACAACAAAGGAAGGAATTGAAAAATCTAGTGATTATAGGGTTCCTTTTAAAGGAATTGGATTACCTGGAAGTGGGAGGTAAACCTGCATCGATTCTTTTAATTGTCCAAACCCAATTTCAAAACCGGAAATAGTGTTTTTCTATCAAAATATCTAATAATAGATATTTCCTAAATTTTCATGATAGACTATTCCCCAGCTATGTGAGCCAGCCTTTATTGGTTCATAAACAGAAAGGACCCTGATACCGTTTAAAGTTTCAATTAACGCACCCCTTTGTCCATCCAATGTTCTTTTTATACTTTCGATATCCTTGAATGATTTAGGTTGCTTTGTAGAATTTGAATTTGAATAAAAGTCTTGTGTATCTACTATAGCTGTTCCATTATGATCGAATATAATTATTCTATCTGTTTTATCAAGAGTCAAATGTCTGAGATTCTGTTGAATTTTATCAAGGTTTAATATCCCAACCCAGTATCCGATTAACTGCTCTGTTTTGTTATCTGGATTAGAAAACACCGGAACAGCTATTGCAGTTGCTGGAACACGAAGCGATGCCGATAAGAATGACTCGCTTATATAATATGAATGAGAAGTTATATTTTTTACATTTGTTATTCCCTTGTACATTTTATATGATTCTATATCTTTTAGTGTTCCAGTTAACGTAATATTTTTTACATTTGTTATTCCTTTATACCATTCTCTATCTGCATAATTGAGACGAGGTAATTGTTTTTGATTTTGATACGGTTCACCAAGGTAAATATCGCCATTCGGCAAAACAAAAAATACACTTCCAAAGTCTGGGTATTCTGATAGTATTTTTTTTGCTATCTCTCTTTTTGCAATTTCTAATGACTCAGGAATTCCCATATATTGTTCTGTTATATTGGATACATATTTAATACTGCGTAATGAGTTATCCAGACTTGTTACCTGTAGCACGTTTATTGCATCATTTAGTCTGCCCTCTACGATATCAGAAAATATGTTAACCAGGTTGCTCTTGGTTTTTATTAATTTTGATAGCTTTTGTTTGATGTCTGGTAGATTATTTATCTCTTGATCCGTTTTTTCTATCGAAAAATTTTTCCCAAAATTTTGATTGGCAGTTAACATGAGGTCTGAAATATTTCCGGATGCTGAGTATGAAATCGAATACGTGAATGAATTGTTGTTTATACAAAACAGAAATATCATCGGCAATACCGAAGAACAAGATAAAATAACAATTTTACTATTCATATTCCATTAAAAATTTCTATGGACTTATAAACTAAATTCTAATTAAAGAAAAAATCATTTTTTTGAAATTATTTTAAATAATGAACCGGTTATAGTTTATCTAAGTGATTGATAATCTGTACTAAAAATAGTAAATGAAGGTTTAAAAAAAGGTTATTTCTAATAATACTGTTTGCAGCATCTTTTACAAATATCCAATCAGCAATTTATAGGAATAATTTTATTAGGTATTTTTATTATAATTGGGTTTATTTTATCTCCTGCAATAAGTGATGATAATATTTTGGAGAAAAATGACGTCATTTTATTTAAAAAAATTAGTACACTCCATAATTTCTTACCTGTTTATTTTACAGAGTTTATGATTGTTGTAACTAATTTTGGAAGGGAACTTTTTTGGCCATTAGTTATTGGCTTACTATTTTTATTTGGAAATAAAGTATTGAGAAAAAAAATTATTGTCATAAGTATTATTATTGTTATTGTAATTTTGCTTACTTCACTTTCAAAATATATTGTGGAACGAGAACGACCACAGTTAGATGAGAAACAAAAATTGATTCATTCAGATAATTATAACAATTCCTATCCTTCCGGGCATGCCTCCGTAGTGGTGGCGGCGGCAGTTTTGGCAGTAATGGTATTGCAGAAATCTCAAAAAAGATTCTTCATTTCTGTATTGTTGATAATTGAAGCTATACTTGTATCATTTTCAAGAATTTATGTAGGTATTCATTATCCATTAGATGTCGTGGGAGGAGCGTTTTTGGGAATAGGGATATCATTGTTGTTTATGAATTCAAATATCACAAAAAAAATAAAGTCGAATAACTGGTGGTAGTTATATACAATACATATTTCAAACGACTACTTTTGAAATTTTAAGGACCTGAAAAATAAATATACTTTTAGGGAGTTGCTTCGAAATATCTCTAATAAAAATTGTCAGAACAGATAAAAAAAGAATCATATTATAAGACAAGTTCATTTCGGGAACTGCTTGATAGTCAAAGATTTGAAGAACAGATAATTAATGGTATTTCAGGTTATTATGATAAAATAGATAAAGTGTTTCTTGATGAAAATATTTTTAAAATCTTATATGATACCATTAAACCAGAATTAAATTTTCAGATAAGTGATAACGACATTATTAAAAGTAAAAAAAGAGTACAAAATATCATTTCTGAGAAAAATAGTAAAGGAAAGGATTCATATTCTCAGATATTTACAAGTTATCTTTCCAACAGATTTCTACTCCAACATAAAAATGAAACCAAAAAAATGTGTATATTCTACATTGATTTGGTTGGTTCGACTTCCTTGACAGCAATTCTTACATCACTTCAATTATCAAAGATAATCAAATTATTTTGTCAGGAGGTTTCCATTTTTATCTCAAAACATAATGGATTTGTTTTAAAATATGCTGGAGATGCTGTAATAGGATATTTTCCAGAAATTGTAGATATTAAAAATGCATGTAACGATGCTGTAAGATGTGCAAAATCTATACACAAAATAATCGATAAGTCAATTAATGAAATTTTATATACTAATGGTTATCCAAAAATAAGAACAAGAATATCGATTGATTCAGGAGAAAATCAAATAGTGGTATTGGGTTCTGAACCAGACCTCCTTGGTCATATAATAAGTCGTGCAGCAAAGATAATGGGCGTTGCCCATCACAACCAAATAGTGATAGGAAATAACGTTTTTGACAATCTTGACGAAAATTTACAGAACGACTTTAATAAACAAGATAAATTCATGTTACACGAAACAGGAGAACAGTATTCTGTTTATCTATCTTGAATTATCAAAACAATTCTAAATATCTTTTTAATTTATATTAAGATGAAATGTTAATCATGCTTGAAAGTAATATTGTCAGATATTGGTGACATCGATATCGGTTTAAACACCTTTTCTGAATTTATAAAAAAAGGTAACAGGTCATTATTAATAAAAGGAGGTTCAGGAACTGGTAAAGTTACATTGTGTTTTGAATTAGCGAAGACTCATTTGGACGAATTTGAGATAATTTTAATAACACGAAACAGTCCTGAAAATTCCATATATAAAAGATTTCCATGGATAAATAATATTATAGAATCAAAGAACATAATTGCAATCAATACTGGATCAGATTATATGTTATCTGAACCATCATTTCTTATAAACAACATAATTACAACTATCAATAATCTTACAACTACAATATCCGACCCCTTCGTCTCATTAGAAGATAAGAAAAAACCTTTTGTAATACTGGAAATCTGGGATCATTTGCGCAAAGAAATGAATGATGCAACGTTAATAAAAATAGAAAAATTATTGACAACCTTAACAGAAAAAAACGATGGCTTTATTGTCTTTCTTACCGAAGATTTCGGTAATAGTCTTGATTATTTTGTAGATGGAGTCGTCAAACTGGTTCAAAATTTTTACAAATCATATAGATTAAGAGAGATGGAAATAGAAAAATTAAAGGGAACGCATATTTCAAGAGCCAAAATCCCTTTTTCTTTGGAGGACGGAAGATTCAAAACCTTTACTCGACTTTCACATAAGATTAATCAGAATAATCCTAAATTGTTCATACCAATTATTGATAGTAACGAATTTTATTATTCTTCAGGAAACATAAAGTTAGATAAAAAACTTAACGGTGGATTTAGGAGAGGAAGTATAATAAGCATTGAGATAGAAGAAGATGTCGATAGATTCGTTTTTGTACCCTTGTTTTCACCTATTGTTCTTAATTTTATTTCTCAGGACAAGGGGGCTTTGGTAATATCAGCATCTGATCAATATGCATCTGCAGTAACAAAGTATCTTTCACCGCATTTAAGTCCACAAAAATTAAACAAGTTTTTTAGGATTATAGGTGGTGGCGGAGTTGATCATAAATTAATAAATGGTCAAATAAGTAATGAAATAGAAAACCAAAATGATTCATCCAAAGATCTTGATAAAGTATTATACAATGAAAATCCTTTCAATAATGTTTTTATGAAATGGTTACAGATATACAATAGCTTAAAGAAAAATTCTACTAACTGTGTAATCACTATTGATTATAGTTTTGTTGAATTGGATTACCCAAATGAACCCCTAATACAAAAAAGTATCATTGACTTATCACGACGGGTTAGAAAATTTGATGACCTATTGATTACAGTTTCTAGACCAAACTACAGATCATTGGATGTCTTGAAAAGTATCAGTGATATACACATAAAATTATTTGAGCACAATGGTGCAGTAATGATGGCTGCAATTAAGCCGCAGCTCTTTTTCTATAATATTCAAAATGATTATGGTGAAGGATATCCCAGAGCAGTATATCTTGATAGTACATGATAAAAATTAAAATAGCCGTTATTAAGATGGCATTAGCGTCATCTTTAATATTGAAATAGGTTTGCCAAAATATTACTAAAATAAAGATAATTCAATCATACAGATTAGTTTTTGTTGCTTTTGATTTTATTATTATTTCCTTCATCTTTATCTTCATCACCATCATCTTTCTTGTTATCCTCTTCTACGAAGTTTCTACTCAAAGAACCAAAATTATCTTTACTGTCCGAAGAAATTTTTTCAATATTATTTATATAGTTATTTTGTGTTTGAGAATAGGCTTGTGTTGTAAATGTATAATAGAATAAAACAGTAAGTAATATTAATGCAATGTAAAGAGTCGAATAACTCAATTTAATATAAGATTATACACTAATAAAATATAAATGCTTATTAAACTTTATATACTTATAATTCGGTGTATATTGAATTTTTATGATTTGGTCGGAATTTATCTATTTTCAAAGATGTTTTTTATCATTTATCCCATTGTCATTATTTACATTATCTTTTTTTATTCCATTTTTACCAAATGATATTGTTTTTGCTCAGAATTTATTGGATGATTCTAATCAGGATTATCCACCCTTATTAACAAATTCAAAACCGATAATAAAGGTGGGAAGTTTGCCTGTAGGAATTGATTTTGATAGTATTTCAAATAGGATTTATGTTGCCAACCAATTTTCAAATATGATTTCAATTATAGATCCAAAAAACGCAAAGGTGATTTCCAATATTGAAGTGGAAGATTCGCCTTATGGTATAGATGTTAATCCTTTGACTAATAGAGTATATGTAACAAATAGAGTCGCTGATACAGTTTCAATAATAGATGGTTTTACTAATAAACAACTTACAACTATAAAAGTGGGCGACTCTCCATTAAATCTAGCTGTCAATATAGCAACCAATTTACTTTATGTTACCAATATAAATTCACAAACGATTACTGTGATAGATACTTTGGAAAATAAAGTTATTAAAAACTTGAATTATACCTCGATACCCTACGACGTTGCGGTCAATCCATATACTAATTTGATCTATGTTTCTGACTTGGGAAATAATAGTATTCAAGTTATAAGTGGGCGTAATAATACACTTATTACTTCCATACCAGTTGACTTGAGACCTTCTGTAATAGCTATAAACATAGTATCTAACTTGGTGTATGTATCTAATTTCATGTCTGATACTGTTAGTGTTATAAACGGTACTACAAATAAGATAGTCAATACTATCAAAGTTGGCGAAAATCCCATAGGGATTACAATAAATCCAATAAAAAATAAAATTTATGTCTTTAATTCACAAGATAAAACTATTAGTGTTATAAACGGTACCACAAACAAAGTCATTAAACAAATTTCACTAAGATCATCTACAATTACTACAGGAATTAAAGACCCCAGTGTTTCAGTATCATCATTAGTGACATTTCCATTCATTGCAGATAAAATGGCTATTGATCTTTCCACAAACTTCGTTTACCTTACTAGTACAACATCCAATGGAGTGTTAGTTATTGATGGAAACATTGATGAGTTGGTTACCTATCTATTTGTTGATATTAATCCTCCTAATACTGGGGAGATCAAATGTAATAATAACCTGATAGCATCTGGAAAATCTATAGTCATCGTTCCCTTCGGAAAATCTTTAGATTGTGAGGCTATAGCCAATCGTGGCTATATGTTCAGTACATGGTCAATTCAAAATGGTACAAATAAAAATCCAATACTATTTAATGTCACAGGTTATGGTAGTTTGACTGCCAATTTTAGGGAAACGGTTCTAACTGAAACGATAATTGCTTCAGTATCAGTAGTTATAGGTATAGTTTCAACAATAGGTGGGTGGTTATATAGACAAAGATCGAAGCTAGTGATAAAGAGATATTTACGAGAAACCGACTATATCTATGAAGTGTTATCAAAAAATAATAAAAAAGAATGTATAACACAACTTGAGAAACTTCAAAAAGAAGTAAATACGATATATAGAAAAGGTAAAATTAATGAATCCCAATTGGACTTTTTGGAAAAAAAAATTAATTGGTACCTGAACAGGTTAATTTAAAGATGAACATGCATTACTTCATATTGAATTTTATATTTTAGGAACATAGACAAGAAAAATTATGTTAATTAAGTTGAATTTTGATCTATTAAAAACTCATAGGCGTTCATTCAAATTCTTGAAAGTGATTAAAAATTACTTTAGAAAAAATATAAATTATAATATGTTATAGTTCATTTTTATATCAGGCTAATGATTCATGGAAATTCTAAAAATGGTCTACAATCTAAATCTGATGAACTTTCTCTTAGCAATATGGGCAATTTAATGATAAAACAAAATATTTATGATTACAGAGATTTCTTAAAAAAATCTGTAGAAAATATCAAATGGTATTGGGATTTAGTTAATAAAGACATGACATTGGAATGGTTTGAAAATTATACTCAAACACTTGATTCACGTGATGGAATTCAGAAAACTAAATGGTTTATTGACGGAAAATGTAATATTGTATTAAATGCGATTGATAGACACATAAGAAGTCAACCGGACAAAATTGCATTTATTTTTGAAAATGAGGAAGGTAAGGTTAGAAAAATTTCCTACAGAGAGCTGGATTATTATGTTTCTGCTTTCGCATTGGCATTAAAGAACGAAGGCATTAAAAAAGGAGATGTCGTAGGAATTTATCTTCCAATGGTTCCAGAAGCTATTTTTGCCATTTTCGCATGTTCAAAAATTGGTGCTATTTCAAATACGATTTTTTCTGGTTTTAGCAGTGATGCATTAGCAACACGTCTAGATGACTCAAAGGCTAAAATATTGATAACTGTCAATCAGATGCAAAGAAGGGGTAAAAAAATTGATCTAAAGAAAAATTGGGTTTCTATTTTAGAAAAGTCATCAATACTGAGAGTTGTTCTGGTTGATGGAAAGCAAGATCAATTCGGACCTCCTTTTGAAAAATTGATTGATTATGAGAGATTTATATCCAATTATCTGGGAATGTCTTGCAAAACTGAATGGATGGACCCAGAAGACCCATTATTTATATTATATACATCTGGGACTACTGGAAAACCAAAAGCAGTTATTCATTCTCATGGTGGTTTTATGATGGTATCCGCACAACAAACACATTATGTCATAGATATGAAAAATGAAGATGTATTATTTTGGTATGCCGATATCGGTTGGATAACCGGACAGATATGGGTAGTCAATGGTAGTGCAATTATAGGTGGAACATCAATCATATATGACGGAATTCTTTCGTATCCTATACCTGATAGATGGTGTCGTATTGTTGAAAACTATAATGTTTCCATTTTTGGTATCGCACCGACAGCAATAAGACAGTTTATGAAAGATAATGAAATTAATAATTATATTGATAATTGTTGTTTTCATAAATTACGAATTCTAACTACAACGGGCGAGGTGATAAATCCTGAAGCCTGGGATTGGTACTATAATAAAGTAGGCAGAGGTAAATGTCCACTAATCAATCTTTCAGGTGGAACTGAGATAGGCGGTGCGATATTAAGTCCTTCGGTTATGGATATCTTAAAACCTTGTTCTGTAGGTTTCCCTATCCCAGGTTTTGATGCAGCTATATTAGATGAGAATGGACAAGAAACCAAAAATGGTTATCTTGTAATCAGAAAACCATGGCCATCAATGACTCGAGGTTTATTAAATGATTGGGATCGATTCATTAATACATATTGGTCAAAATATCAAAATATCTGGTTCCATGGGGATATCGTTACGATGGATTCAGATGGATACTGGTATATCAATGGACGTGCCGATGATTTGATCAAAACTTCTGGACATAGAATAGCAAGTAATGAAATCGAAAATATTCTAATGTCACATCCTTCAGTTGCAGAAGCAGTTGCTATAGGAATTCCTGATACTATCACAGGTGAAGCAATATGTTGTTATCTATCTTTGAATAATAAAAATAACATTCCAAATGATAAATTGGAAAAGGATCTTTTTGATTTAATTGAAAAAAACGTTGGAAGATTTGCAAGACCAAAATACATCACTTTTGTCAATGACTTGCCTAAAACACGTAGTGGTAAATTAGTCCGACGATTGATAAAACAAAAGGCATTAAAATCTTATATTTCAGACATAGACCTATCTGCAATAGAAAATCCCGAATCATTAAATTCATTCTAATTCAAATCTAATCTTATTTTTTAAAATTTAAAAAATATTGGAGATTTTTAGGTACCTGTTCATTATCTATACTTGTTCTATAATGTTGATACCAAAAATTTTCTTTATTTCATCCACTCTTTTTATTGATTCCTCATTTTTTGATGTAATGCCTATTTGATTCAGGCTGATTGATTCTAAAAAATCTAATACTTCGCTGATTCTGACTCCGTGCTTTATATCGTAGTTTATTTCATTGATGACATAACTAATTTTACTTCCATATTTTGCATAATGTTTTTTTTCATGATATGAAGGATTGTCTGACAGTCCTGCAACAAATCTAGTAATTATCTTTTCCATATGCTTGATATGGTAATCTCTCATTGGATATCTATTTTGTTCAAAAGTAATTCATAATTATAATACGTCAAAGTAGTATATAAGATTATCATATTTAGGAGGACTATTTTCAGTAATCTATCTACAAAATCATAAACTACAATTATTTTTATAAAATATAGATAAATAAATTTTTTAATTAAACAAACAAAATAATATCCATTTTCAAATCTTCTCTTTCCAATGAATTTTTAATAATCTTTTTTAATCGTCTTTTATGTATTATTATTAAGATAAGAAAATTTTACATGGTTTTTATAATTTTAAAAATTTAGCTAAAAATTTCAATAACTGATATATTCCAGAAATATTATTTGGTATTTATATTACAATAGAAATTATTTTGAAGATTTACTTAAATATCATTATATATTAACATAAAGAATTATTGTAATGATTTTAATTGTTTTTAAAAAGAATCATTTGAATTGATAATTAGGTATTATTCTTTAAATAAGATAACTCTCTTGATATTAATATGGATAATGATAAATGTTCTCACATAGATAACGTTGACCAAGATGTGCGAGGAAATACAAAGGGATGTGAAGAATGTGAAAAAATTGGTTCAGATTGGGTTCACTTACGACTCTGTCTATCGTGCGGACATGTTGGATGTTGTGATTCTTCAATTCATAAACATAGTACAAAACACTTTCAAGGAACGGACCATCCAATTATAAAATCATATGAATCGGGCGAAAACTGGAAATGGTGTTATATAGACCAGATCTATATGAAATAAATAATATAAAATTGGTGATTAAAGATTGAGCACTGATAGCCTTGATGCAGTGAATAAAAATAAACCAATGATTGTTCCATTACCAAATGGACCATTATATTTGATAAATAATAGAGAAAATAAAGTAGTTGAGAATCTTGTTAATTCTAAAGGGGAAAAACTGAGCAATATTCAAGGAGTGGCTTTATGTAGATGTGGTGCTTCAAAAAATAAGCCCTTTTGTGATGGAAGTCATAGTTTGATCGGATTTTCAACAGAAGAAATAGAAGATAATGATAATAAAAATAAAAAAAATAAAAGACAAACCTACGTAGGTAAAAAAATCACTGTTCATGACAATAGAGCAATCTGTTCACATGCAGCAGAATGTGTGAATAATTTACCCTCTGTATTTCGTTTAAATCAAAGACCTTGGATAGACCCTGAACAGGAAACTGAAGTAGAAAAAATCATTGAAACCATAAGGAAATGCCCCTCTGGTGCCTTAAGCTATTCTATTGATAAAGTAGAATATAAAGATTATAATGTACCGCCTTTGGTTAAAGTAAGTAAGGACGGTCCATATCTTGTCACAGGTGCAATAGAATTAATAGGAACAGAATTTTCTGATGATGTATCAAAAGAACATTACACCTTATGCAGATGTGGTGCTTCAAAAAATAAGCCCTTTTGTGATGGAAGTCATTTTACTGTAAATTTCAAAGACGAAAAAAATTGATTTTTCAAAAAACAAACAACAGGCTATTAACTATAAATAACTCCATCAAACCAGTTGTTGCCGATTCTACAATGTTGTATTTCCAAATAGTAGATCAGGAAATTGCAAATTTAGTATACGGTTGATTAAACTGCATATATTTATGTATATAGAATTTAAGAACTAATCTTGGAATGTTAAGATTTTAATTGTCTTAAATAAAAAATATCTATTAAATATTAAGTATCTTAAAATTGCATATATTTAATGTTGTATTATTATCATCTTATATGAAATATAAAATAATAAAAGTTGATAAATAATATTGAGATTTTTTATACAAAACAGTTCTTTTTTTTATTATAATATTATATTCTATTTGAAAGTAACTATCAATGTAATTATAATAATATTTACTAAAATAGAAAATAAATAAATAAATAATAAGTTAATAATTTATTTATACTTGGATGTTGGATAAAAAATATCTTTATTTAATGATTTTATCTTCAGGACTTTTGTATATTTTTTTAGCCACTGCTATAGTGTATAAACCATCATATTCCTATCTTGACAAAAGTCAACAAGATGAATATGAAAAATTGATAGACAAAAAGACAAAGATCATGCAAAAATACAACATAACCGAAAACGAATTAGACCCAAAGAAATATCTGGATATTATTAAAAAATATGGCCTGACTTTAAAAGAAAGGACGGTTTTCACAGATCTATTATTTCTAGAAAT
>CAZHFI010000042.1:0-11928 GCA_964531845.1 uncultured Nitrososphaeraceae archaeon | reverse complement strand
GTCAACAAAATCCTTAAATAATATTTTAAAAATCCTTATTCATGGCAAAAGGAATTTCTCTTAATATAGGTCTTAATTCAGTCGACCCTAACCATTATGGGGGATGGGATGGATTATTAAATGCATGTGAATACGATGCAAACGATATGGCAGAGATAGCAGAATTAGCAGGGTATAAAGTCACAAAATTATTAACAAAGGAAGCGACGGTAAACAATGTAAAGGAGCAGTTGACTAATGCGTCAAAAAGCTTGGAATCTGGTGATTATCTACTACTATCATATTCAGGGCATGGGGGGCAGCTTGAAGATCTGAACAATGATGAGGATGATTATTTTGATGAGACATGGTGTCTATATGACCGTCAATTTGTTGATGATGAACTAAATGTATGTCTTAGAGATTTTAAAGAGGGAGTTAGAATATTGGTATTTTCCGATAGTTGTCATAGTGGAACAGTGACAAAAGCATTATTGTTAAAAAGAACTCTCGGCGTAAATACAATCAATACAAACATTGGAGCAGATGGGACAAAATATAGAGTCTGTCCAGATAATATATTAGGTCGTACGTATCATCAAAACAAGGAACTTTACAATTCTATCTTAAAAGACCCAACGTTAAAAGAAAAAGAAGTAAAAGCTACCGTTCTTCTTATATCTGGATGTCAAGATAATGAACTTTCGGCAGATGGCGCATACAACGGATTGTTTACATCTAATCTTAAAAGAGTGTGGGCAAACGGAAAGTTTATTGGGTCTCACAGGAAATTTCATAAACAAATTCTAAATAATATGATGAATTCAGATCAACATCCTAAATATTTTAAGGAAGGAAAAAGTAATTATGCTTTTGAGAAGATACGACCATTCTCAATTTTATAATTTTTTTAAACTTTAAAATATCATATAAAAATAAGGCAAGTGATTATACAATAAGCCAGTTAAAAATATTATTTCTTTCTTCAATACCAGAAGGACCAGTTTATCAGAAATATCTAAGGCATGCAAATAATGAAATAGATCTTATTGATCTGGGTGTTTTCAATGGAAGTTTAGTTTCAAATAATACTGATTTTATAACCAAACGTTTTGAACATATAACTCAGGAAAATTTTATACAAATCCTTCAAGATTTTAAACCCGATATAATCCATTTTACTGGGCATGGAGGAACAGAGGGAATAGTTTTTGAAGATGGTTTATCGCTCTCTGAAGAACAGTTGAGAAAAGCATTCGGATATGGAAATGACATCCAATTAATTTTTTTTAATGCATGTTATTCTGATAATCAAGTCAAAAATCTTACCAAATTTAATAACATAAAATGTATGATTGGTATTAAACTGGAAATTGAAGAAATGTTGGCCAGTGATTTTTCAATTAGATTTTATACCGAATTTAAAGATCAATATTTACGATCAAAAATAGATGGGATTAAAAAGGTCTTTGAAATATTACCCGAAGTATATTTTAATACAGTAAGAAAATTTCAGTTTGATTATGACAAAAAAATCATACTTCAAAAATTTCATCCTGAATCTGAATATAAAAAAATACTTGCAAGGTTAAATACTTATAATAAAGAACTTTCTCCATTTGAAAATGCTATTATAGAAAACAAAATTAAAGTAATACAATACAATAGAATACCCGAAGAATTACATAAAAAAATTCAAGAATTTATACAAAAATATGATGATTCAGACAAGAAAATAAATGAAATAGATACTCTCAAAAAGGAACTGGAATCTATTTTTGCTATTTTGATAGATTTGTTAGTTTATGCTATAGAATATGGAATTCAGGAACAAAGAGCCCTCATTATTGAAATGAAAAATAAGTTAGATGCAAATCTAAAAGATGATGCAAAGGAAATTGATAGTAAATTGCAAATGAAGACTTACAGAGCATTATTTGAAGAAGTCATAAACAAAATCTTTAAGAAAATTTATTTTGACATTGAAATTGATTCTATTAAAAGTATTGACCCAATACTACCTGAAGACCCTGGATATGAGCTGTTTGGGGATATAATCGATATCATGCAATCAATATTTAATTCACTGTATCTTTTAAGGGGAACGATAAACCTTTCATTTCTTTTAGACAAACCTATTTTTATTCCATATCTTGTAAGTAAATGTTCTAATTATCTTTACTATGTAAAACTTGATTTTGATGAGCTAGTAAGATTATCAAAAGAATCTCTAGAGATTGATGTCGATATGTTAACACGAGATGATCGCTTTAATGTAAAACCTTATATTTCAAACTTAAAATCCGAGTTAGAAAGGGATCAGCTTGAGGAAGATAGAGGAGTACGTTATTTAAATTTAAAACAAAATTTAGAAACTTTTTTTGATATTGAAGATAAGATTACAAAGTTATTTAAGATTGTAATGATAAAGGGACTTGAATTAAAAAGATATGGTTCTTACACAGATAGGGATAATGATAATAATAATATAAATAAAAAAATCCAGTTAAGGGATAATTCCAACAACAATTTCAAAAAGTTATTAAAAGAAATTAATGATATTGAAAAAGAACTTGTAGATAATTCCGATACAAAAAATATTTTAACTTTTACTTTTCCAAAGATATCTCAATTACTTACAAAAATAAATGAAATTGATGATCTTCACAATAATACTTCATTTTTTGTTTTTGATGAAATTTATTCTATTTATCAAAGAACATACGAAACTATCGATAAACTTTATTGGTCACTTCGTTCAAGTTCCATAGATTATCCTTATTTATTTCCAGAATTAGCAGAATTAAGAGACTTTTTTAGATTTAGACTGGGAGTTTTTGATAAAAAAAGAGAGAGGGAAATAATAATTCAAATAAACTCTCTATTTAAGGAACGAAAATATGAACAAGTCCTAATGTTTAAAGCAAATAAATATGTAAAAGACAATCCCAAAATATTAACAAAGATAGGTCTGGCACAGTATTATTTAAAAGAATATAATGAAGCAATAAAGGTCTTTGATTCTATTTTAAAAGTAAATAAATCTAATCCACATATATTGTTCAATCTGGGCCTGTCATATCAGCAGATATCAGACTGCGATACTAAAATTATAGAAAAATCAATTAGATATTTTGAAGAATCGATAATTGATGATTATAAAAATAATACTAATTCATATACTGCATTAGGAATATTGAATTTTAATCTCTACAAGATTACAAATTTGCATGACTTTAAAGCAAAGTCATTAAATTATATAGAAAAAGCCACCAATAGTACCGCTAATTCTGATTGGACTGTGTTATTAGCCCGGGGATGTATTTTGAGTGGTTTTGAAGAATATGATGAGGCACATATTTGTTTTTTAAAATCAGAAGAACTAAACCCCAATTCATTGGTTGTAAAATTAAATAGATTACAAAATATGATAATAATAGCATGTTCTAAAAAAGAAGTCCAGGATATAGATAGTGGTTTGGAGGAAGTTATAGATGAATTAAATCATATATTTGAGACAATGAAAAATATAGAAAATAGGTCAGCAAAGATAATAATATTAATTTTGCTGGTTCTATCAAATCTATTAAGTAATGGTGATATTTATAGAAATGCTACAATAAGTAGAGAGTTGTTAAGACTATTTAGTCTAAAGGATTCTAAACTAATAGATTGGGATTTTGATAATCTTGTCATGTTCTTACAAAAAGAACCTCATGTGTCCGAACAAAATAAAGAGTTTATCAAAAAAATACTTTCAATTCCTGGCAAGAAATCTAAAAATGAAGTAGTGATTATAAAGCAGAATCTGTCAGATTTTATCAACAAATTCCAACCAAATAAAATAGAATATGTTGATGATACCGACAATAGAATTTCAATAAATATACAGATAGAAAAAAAAATTGAGATTAACAATAACAATAATAATCACAATATTGAAAATGAAACAATCAAACAATATTGTTATATTTGGAAAATTTCAATAATAAAAGGTCAAGAATTTCCAAATAATGAAAAAATCAGTTTTGTATTATATGAGTTTGACCCAACTTTTAAAAATAACATACAAATCGTTGATTCTAGACATGGTTTGGAAGATTTTGAAATCAAAGCGATAGGATGGGAAGGAACAAAAGTGGAAATAACAATTAATCTCGAAAGTAAGACAGTATGGAAAAAGGTAGTTGCCTTACCAGGATAAAAATAACAGTTTAAAACTTTTCTAATTTATTATTCTATTTTTTAAAATCTATGAGATACAAAAAATTTTATATTCTTAAATTGTTTTATATATTTTCAAATATTTAGGAATTATAATAATAAAATTTTTAGAATATTTGCTTTACTCATAAAATTCATTATAAAATTATATCATGGGCATTGTTGACTAATATGGCTGATTTGATATCTTTTGTATTATTCAAAGGATCAAAATTCCGAATTTTTCCAAAGTCAAGACTTGTTATTGTTTCTATTTTTGTGATGGGTACCTGATATGTTTTATATTCTCCAAAGACGAATTTAAGATTTTCAAGCAACTGTTTTTGTGTCTGCAAATAACCTGTAGATGAAATAGTTTTATTATTTTTTATCATAGTGACTACTTTCCAAAATTCAATTGGAATCAGAAATTTATTTTTGTAAATCATGTCGTTTTTACTAAATACGGGGCCGGTGAACACATTTATCTTAAGGTCATACACGTTTGCATTTTTTAAAATATAATCTTCTAAATCCAACCAAGTTTTTCGGTTTAACAATTTGTGTTGAGGAGCGGCGTTTGTAAAATGAAATGTGTCATTGTTGGCAGTCATTGCTTGTGGACCCCATACAGGATCTAATCTTCTTACCAAATGACCACGGTCAAGATCCTTATTTGTATAAACTTCTGGCCCATATTGAAATTTTCTATCGATACGGGGATCAAAATACCAATGATCATCATCTCTTTTTAATTGTTGAGTTTGATTTCCATCAATATTTACTGCAGTAAAAAATGCTAAAGATCTTGATTTACTCATAATTACTGAGAAATTGGCATACTTTAATTCATATCCACTTCCATCAAGTAAATGGACTATATCATTTGCTAAATGTTTTGGTATCTTTGGCAATGGAATTTTTTCATCTAGAAAGGTCTCATTATAACCATATCTTTCAGCATAATCCTCAACGTTTTTTTGGGTAATTTTGATAAAATCTTCAGAGCAGTCATTATCCACATTCATTTTATTATTTAACTTATTATTATGAATTTTTGAATCTTGTTTTAGTAATTTTTTTCTAATAGGTAAATTCCAAATTCCACATCATTATGGAAGGAAATTGGCTAAAAAATTTACATTGTATTTTTATCTTACGAGAAACTAAATTATACTGTTATCAAATCAATAATTTTACTATTTTTGTTTTTTTGATTGCTTTTTCAATACTATGATAACCATGGAATATATAATTTATGCCCTTTATTGATTATAGGATCCATATTTATTTCACAATTTTTTTATAAAGATAGGATCTTATTTCTTATGTTCTCTATACAATCATCTAAAGTATATTTTATGAATTTATTTTCAACATATCAGAAATTGATGTTTTTTGGTAAATGAAAATTTAATCATATTATCCAAAGAAATCGGAAAATTGAATACATTTTACTAATTGATATATATGATTATTTCAAAATCAAAGATTCAGTCTGAAATTAGAAATGAAATAGTGTCTTAAATTAATAGCAAGTTCTGTTTCTTTTGGAAATGATTCTTTAACTAGTAATATTACGTATTAATAAAAGCTATTAATATAACCGAAATCATGAGATAAACAAAACCTGCTATCATAAATCTAATACCATACGCTTCTACTTCCCCCTTGATTAATGTCCTAATAGCAGCAAGCGAAAATGGAAAGACTATACTGGCAGTTAATAGTCCAACTTGTTGAATCACTTCTTTTCCTGAAAATATATCCGATGAACCCACCGTAAGAAAAATTAAAACTCCAGCTATAACCGAGGCATCCACAGTCAAAAGGTCTTTGATCCTAATCTCATTATATTTTGTGTCTTTACTGATTTTCTTTGAAAGCCAGTAAATAACACCGGTAGTGACCATGAGAGGAATAATATAGGTTATATTATTATTCCTCAGTTTTTCACCAATAACTTCTAAATATGATAATGACGGAAGGATATTAATAGTAATTATTTGTTCTTGTGTACGTAAAAAACCTCCACTTGCAGCCTCTGTAATGTTGATTTTCTGTTTTATCGGTGATGTTCCATTATAGATGTTAGAATCAGCTTGTATGATCATATCAGCATAAATTGTTCCATCTTGAGGAATATCAATTGGATTTTTTTCAAAAGAGATGTTTAATCCAGGAATTGGATTTGTAATATTAAATGTGGATGTTATACCAAAATAGGTTTCATTAGAAACAATCGGAAGCTTTACTATTTTTTTATCCCCAACTGAAATGGAAATTGGTTTATCCCAATCATAATCACGAATATTTAACGCTGGAGGAATTCCAGTAATACTTGTGTAATCGTATAAGGTAGTATCTCCAGACACCATACTTGTTTTAAACGAAATCCAATACTTGTGTGGATTCCCTATTTTATTTAAATCTAAAGAAAGGTCGATATATCTATTACCATTTTCAAAAAAACCCAGATAATCATTATTTATCTCTATTATTTTCTGAGAAAGGGGAGGAAGAGAGATTGATGATATTGGAGAAATATCCGGTTCATATTCAATAATAGTCTTTGTCCAACTGTTATTTGAATTAGGTCTAACTATTACACTATAGGCAATCTCTTTATCTGATGCTTGCGTGTCAAGGTATACATTCATCGAGAAGGTCAAATTATTTTGAATGTAATTTTCATGATTTTTAATATCTATTGGATTATATAACCAAATACTACCATTTAAAAATTTTCCATCGCTGACTCGTGTTGTTGCAAGAATATCAAGTGGATATAAATTAATTATGTTCGAAAAATTTTGTTGATATCTGTCAATATCTAGGTCAGATATACGTAAATCAGGATCATCAGGAAAACTAATACGTGAGAAAACGGGAGATTCACCATTAATTGGAATAATAAAAACACTTACACTAAACACTGTGAAAAAAAATAACGCAACAAAAGAATAGACAAGTAATTTGATGCTTGGCAATTAAAAAATAGTAAAATATCAGATTAATTAATTTTTTGATGTTTTAACTTGAATAGAAAAAGGTTGGACAAAAGAATAATTAAGTATTGTTTAGTTGCAGAACTCACAAAAACTAATCCATCTATCTAGCCAACTCACTCCTTATTATTGGAACCGGAACAGATTTAATAATTCTGCGATTACAGGTCTATTTGATTTTGATGTTATAGTAATTAGTACGTCATACTAGAGGAGATAAATATAAAAAGAAGAGTAGAAAATCTGTTTGTTATAATCTTTTTATTATTATTTTTATTAGAGTATTGGGCTCTGTTAATTTAAGATAATTTCTTTACCTCCTAATTCTATTTTGAATTTATGATTTCGTATATCATTGTGCATCAATATGAAAAAGGATATCCAATTATAGGTATGTTTTAGATCACAATTTGATTTTCCAGTACATGGATAATAATCATCAAACCCTTCAATCCTATCTTTATTTTAAACATTCCTGTTACAATTAATTTAAAATCAATATTATTATCCTGTTTATCTGGACAAAGTCTTATCTTTACAATGCAGACAATCTGTGCTAGGACATCGGCTCCAATAGATAGTTTGGCATATTACTTTTCAGTTTAGTTCTAGCAGTATAGTACCTTACTACATCTATAATTTTGAAACCTGTTGCATCCATACTTACAAATATGTATCCCTTGTTATCAAAAAGGATTATGAATCATGAATTACATTTCCAGTACAGCAATACTGATACGGTCTGCAAATTTATGCAGTGAAGTAAATATAGTGTAGTTTTTTTAATAGTTGCAAAAAGTTAAGGTAGTATGCTTTGATATGCCATTATGTAAGCACACGATAACTTTTTTCCTTTATACTGTCTTGTGATAGCAAGAAATGATATGCTGCCAGAAAGTGTATTGATGCAGATGGTTGTTCTTTCTGTGCAGATACAGTGAAATTCTGCAGTATTTTAAAATACAAAGCAACTGCTATACCTGTTTAACATATCTAGATTGCTTTTGTTTATAACTCAACAATCTATTGTAAAATTTCGTTAGCCATGATGGTTTCTAAAGCCAATCTAACCACGTATTTTTATATTACCAATCAAAGGTAAAGATAGACTGGGAAAAGAATTAGAGTTGGATATTTTTAAAAAAGATTAAATGATCTATCTTTTAAAAAAATCGAAAAAGATTTTGCGACCAGATGTGATCAATTAAATAACTTGTTGGCACATTGGATCGATGACATACAATAAATGGATATTGTTACTGCAACAGCAGAAAATCTGAGTCCAAATAGATCCGAAAAAAGGAAATTTACTTGATGGCCTTCATAAAGATATAAAAATTAATGCTAGAACCACCATTCAACTTGGAGACCTGATAGTCACACTACCAACAAAATCCGGCACCACAAACGAACCGGAAGTCGATAATGATATGTTACAAATTCATAAAAGTAATATGGATTTTGCCATGCAATTTGACAAATAATATAAAAATTTTCACGGATGGAATCGTTAATGTTCTTTCACTGGCAAGAGAAAACGGTCTTTTAAAATAATCAATTAGAAATAAGCAAAAAATAAAACAATGGTTAATCTATCATCATTCTCTTTCAATTCTATGAAATATTTGAGTTATTTAAAAAAACAGGATTTGCCATAAATAGAATATCAACCATTCTGATATGTATTGTTTATCCATTTTTTGAGTTTAATAAATACTGGAAGTATATCTTTTTTGGCTATCGGACAAAAATAATTTAGTTTTTCATATAAAGTGCAACATTTTGATTTATTAGCTAAAAAAGTTTATTGGAACAAACGATTATTCTCATTTATTAGAGATGAACTTTTATTAAAAACTGCTTAGCGTGACCACTGTTCTGTCTTGAAGTTATACAAGATCATATTGATAAAATAATACTTGGACTCTTTTAATCACGATGAGCGCATAAATATGCTAATTGCAAAACCATTTCTTCTATGTTTAATTGGCAAATAGGTATCATTAAATATATTTGATAAAGGTACTTCTATCCAAAGAACTGAAATATGTTTGAACTACAACATATTTGCATTTACAAGATGAAATTTTTAAATATTCCAGAATACATTTTCGCTAAAGAATCAATGCCAGATAAAATAAAAGGATCGGATGATTACTATCTATATGTAAAACGAGGTTATAATTTAGTACACATATACAATTGGATATCATTTTATGTATTAATGTACAATAATCTCAATAAGAAATTCAGTCAGATATTGGAGAGTGAGATTTTTATCTAAACTTGATAGATCCCAAAGTTATAAACCAACCATAATATTGTTATTTATGTCTGCAGACTTTATCAAATATAAAGAATCAGAAAATTCTATGGAATTTTCAAAAGTTTTACGTGAGATCAGAAAAGAACTTTTGGGTTATATTCAAACCTTAAAGGAATACAATTCTAAAGTCAGAGGAGAATTAACCAATGAGGATAAAAAGATAATAGTAGAACAAGCCTTAGTACTTTTGGAAGAATGCTATGTTCACCTTCCTCTAAAAAAAGCAATGCACGCAGTCGATCCAATTCAGAAACTCAAATTAATCGCACATAAGTTGGAAGAACGTGATTGGTCAGGCATGTGGTCAGAATGGGCTTTTCATAAAGAAATGATCGAAATATTTAACTCTGTAAGAGATCTCCATACAAATTATTTCTTGCCATCTCCATTTGCATCTTATATTGCCTTTCTTCCATTTACAATTGAATGTTATTATGATGAAGAAAATAACCGTCAATTTATAGTAACTAAAATTGCTGAAGGATTTGAAAGAATACTTCCAGAGACATTCAAACCGGGAATAAAAATAACACATTGGAATGGGATCCCGATACTGCGCGCTGTGGAGATTAATGCAAATAAAAATGCAGGCAGTAATCAAGATGCTAGTTTTGCACGTGGTTTGCACACAATGACAAACAGACCATTGATGACTTCTTTTCTTCCAGATGAAGAATGGGTTGACATAGATTACATAACTGAAGACGGGAATGATGCAGACAGATTTCGTCTAGATTGGCTGGTTTTTTCACGAACTTCAGAACATACTCGAGCTATGGGTTCTAAATTTAGGGCAACTCCCAGTTCCGGGTTTACAATTGATGCTTCCAAAAATAAGTACAAAATGGGGCTTGATATTACCACTCAACTTGTTAACGAAGTAAATAAAATTTTGTTTGCTCCAATTAAAATTTTAGAGGCTGAAAAACGCCTGTCTAAATCAACTTCATTTAAGGAACTTCTTGGAGAGGTACAAGAACTAGAAAGTTACATGCCTGAAGTTATTAGTGTACGAAAAATTTCCGCTGATGTTGGATATATAAGAATATACGGATTTTCTGAAGACAAATATGAGAATTTTGTAGAACAGTTTATCAATGAATTTTTAAGATTGCTAAAACAACTTCCCAAAAAAGGTCTTATCTTAGATGTACGTGGAAACGGTGGAGGTTACATCACTGCAGCAGAATGCCTTCTTCAGTTTTTTACTCCAAGGAAGATAGTACCTGAGCCTTTTCAATTCATAAGTTCACCACTTACCGTCGATATGACTCGCAAGATAGACTGGTTAGCGGAATGGTCCGATTCTCTTTCAGAGTCTGTCACCACCGGTTCCACATTTTCTAGAGGCGTGCCGATCACAAGTATGGAGGAAGCAAATTCTTTGGGTCAGCAATACCACGGACCGGTTATTTTATTGACAGACGCTCTATGTTACAGTGCAACCGATCTTTTTGCTGCCGGGTTTCAAGACCATAAAATTGGTCCTATTATGGGAGTAGATGGAAATACTGGGGCCGGAGGTGCAAACGTTTGGACCTATGGTCTTATAAAAGATACACTGGAACTGACTCGATCAAAACATGAGTTAAAACGATTACCTTTGGATATGGAAATGCGAGTTTCTATGCGTAGAAATATCAGAGTTGGAGATTATTATGGAACACCAATCGAAGATATTGGAATAAGACCAGACTATATGCATTACTTGACTAAAAAAGACCTGCTTGAATCAAACGTGGATTTGATTAATAAAGCCGTAGATATTCTTACACATATTACTTATAGACAATTTGATGTCACCATATCTAAAAAAGAAGGTTCAGTGGAAGTTGAAGTAGATACCATTGGAATCTCTCGTATAGATGTCTATGTTGATAAAAGACCTGTGAATTCTCAGGATGCCGTCGATGGAAAAAACAGACTAGATGTCAAAATACAAGATACGAATGCTAAAATACTTGAACTCTACGGGATAGCATTAAATAAAGATAGTTTGGAAAATGAAGTAGTAGCTGCAAAAAAAATTTTCCTTTCACAACTAACTAACTAGGTAATTTCCTCATTATTTTTGTATTGAACTGTCTTAACCAGGCGGATTTTGAACATATTATTTGCATAATTGAAATCATAAAGTAAATGACAGATACTATTATTCTACTTTGTATAACTGTTATATAGGTTATTGATCCAAAATGATTATGGCTAAACAAATCAAATCTGAAACTCTAAATTCAGTTGAAAAAGAATTAGAAAAAGAAAATGATAATGACAATACTAATAATAATAAACATAACATAAGAAAAAAATTTTATAAAGATGAATATAACGAGAGAGAATCGGTTGTTAACAATATTGATGAAATTTTTCAAAATACCAAAGAAAAAATATCCAAATCTAATGAAGAACTTA
>CAZHFI010000041.1:0-12161 GCA_964531845.1 uncultured Nitrososphaeraceae archaeon | reverse complement strand
CAACATGCTCAAGCAAATACTTTGAAAAAATAAAATCAAATTTATCATTTATTGGTTCAACACATGATTGATTGAAATATTCGTGATAAAAATTCTTCCAATTGAAATTAATATCTACGTCTAATCCAGCATAAAATTGGACGTCATCTTTTTTAAACAATGGGCGTTGGCTTCCTCCTATTTCCAATACTTTTGAATACGAGGGGTTTATAGAATTTAACTGCTTATAAAAATAATCCTCCGAGAAATCAATTTGACCAAATTTTATATTTATCCAATTATAAAAACGATTAGAGATTAACCTATTTGCATTAACGAAAGTTTTTATCATGCAAATTATTAAATTTTATTGCACATGTAAAAAATAAGCAGAGAAAAATTTAAATAATGCTCTATAAATATGCTTTATGGATATATGTCCGCTATTAAACAATATTAAATATTATATTCAACTTGCTAAAAGAAGAAAGTTATTCGTGTTTTTTAAATCTTTAGGATAAAAGTGATATTGTGATCGGTAGCACCATTGTGCAGTTAGAACATATTTGTATTAATATTATTTACCGGCTTCAGTCGCCTCCTTATAAATGTAAACAAGATACTGAAATGTTTCCTTAGAGCAATTGCCCCATGTAAATTGTTCAGACAATTTAACCGCTTTTTTCGAAATATCAATCCTCAATTGCTCATCTTTAATTATTTGTTCTAGTGCATCTGCAATTGAAATTGAATTTTCTGGGTTAAAATAAAGTCCAGCATCTTTTAAAACTTCTGGCATTGGTCCCCTATCCGAACAAGCAATTGGTAAACCACTTGCCATTCCTTCTACTAGGGTATTGGGCATATTTTCACAACTTGATGCAAAAATAAAAATATCTGAGTTTTTCAGTAAATAAGGAATTTCATAATGCTTAACAAAATCAAGTTGCTCTATATACTCATGCTTTGGATCAGCATCTAAAACTTCTTTATTAAAAATTCTTTGTGCTTTACCTACACCACCACCAACAAAAGTAATTGAAATATTATACCCTTTTTCTCGTAAAGATTTAATGGCTTTTATTACATTCCATTGATGCTTATAAAAAGCAACGATTGAAACATAAATACACTTGATTACTCTATTCTGATTTTTTGCCCAAGTTCCATCATTCGATTTAAATCTGAACATATCACTGACTCCGTGCGGTATTATTTTTACGCGCTTGAGTACACCGGTATATTTCTGAATAATATCAGCTGCATATTTTGTCAAGAAAATTACTCCATCTGCCTTTTTTAAGGAGATCGATTGTGCATATCTTAAAATAAATAATCTTAATCGGGCAAGACTAAAACCAAATCGCTCTATTTCACCTTTCTCATATGAAAGCATATCTCTACTCATTGTGACTGAAGGATGAAAATTACAGATCGTACCTGCATCCGTGTTTAGTAGAATGTCAATTTTATGCTTTTTTGCATCCAATGGCAATTTTTTATACTGCCACCATAGTTGCTGAAAAAGTGACTTCTCCAATTCCTTTGGTGTATGTTTGATTAGCCAATTGTAAATAGGTAATAAGTCAATCAAAGACTTGTAAGCCCATATATGTACTTCTTCAATATCGTTGGGTATATCATCAATCTCTTTTAGAATCCCAAGAATATGAGCTATTGCGCCACCAGATCTGTTTCTAGAAGCATCTATTCCAACAATGATCTTCATGAAAATGTTTTATCTTCTTTTGATTGCAATAGCATAATCATAATTTCATTTTGTTCAATGAATGTAACGTAAATAATTAGCAATTGGTTCAGCATATACCCGATAGTCAAAATATTTTGTCGCACAGTTTCTTGCGTTATACTTCATTCGAATGATTTCTTCGGCAGATAAAGAAAGCATCTCTTGAAATTTTTTTATCAATGATTCAATAGATATATCATTAAGCAGAAACCCATTTTCACCATCGATGATATATTGGGGTATATCCGAAGTCCTATTTGTAATTACCGGTATTCCGGCACTTAAACTTTCCACTAATTTAGTTGGGAAGCCAGCATTAGCATATCTTTTATTTTCTCGAAGCAAAATTGAAAAATCTGCAACTTGATAATATTTGGGTACATCGTTTAATGGAGCACGTCCATTGCATCGAATATAAAACGGAATTGTTTCTCCATACTCTAAAATATTTTCAGCAAATTGATCGGTGCTAAGACCTAAAATAAAAAATTCGATTTTAACTGATTGATCATTAATATGTTTAAGCGCCTTAATAATTGGCATTAATAAATCCTTCTTACCAGGATCACCCGCATAGATTACTTTTTTTTGCAACGAAGCTATTGAATTAGCATTGGTTACACTTTTCCATTTACGCTCAGAAAAATCAACCAGGGGTGGGATAATTAATGCTTCGCAATTTTTCTTTTCAAAATATTTTTTTAGAAAAGAACTGATAACAATCATATTTTTAATTAATGGATAGACAACTCTAATTCTAATGTTATTATCAAGATTTACAATTCCAAATTTTCCGCCCGGTAAATGGCGACCATCGTACCATTCTGTGCAATCACAAATTAATTTGAGATTATTTTTTTTACAATAATTTTTCAATCTTAGTAAGAATATAGAATTGGCATTATAAACTATGATATGTGAAATTTTATTAGTTAATGAATATTTTCGAATCCAGATTAGTGTTTTATTCCCTTGCTTGAAGTAACCAAATATTTTGCCGAGTATCTTCTTATTCGTTTTATCCAGTTCCGATTGAGAATAATATTTGAACCCCTGGTATATATAATCGCCATTTATTAAATCTTCTTGGCGAGCTTCTCTTTCCCATCCTAAAAAAGTAACCTCGCTTCCTTCATCGCGTAAAGCTTTGGCAACACCTAGAACTCTTTGAGAAGCTGCGTCTTTATCAGGGAATCTGAAAGAACCAGTATAAAGTATTTTCACGGTTAATCTTCATTCAAAATTTTTTTGTACAGCGATAATAGCTCATTAAAATAATCGGTTATTTCAACAAGTTCGTTTTTTAACTGCTCTTGATTTTTTAGGATATACTCGGCTTTTGAAAAAAAATCATCACAGTTCCGATTCTTAAATAATACTGTTCCTTTTGGTCTTATAGTTACATCACTTGCTAAAACTATGGTTTTCACTTTTAGAGCTTCTCTAACTGTCAAAGAGTCGCCATCTGTACTTGTTGGTCTTAGGAATATGTCTGATTTGCGCCAAATTTGCATTGGGTATTGTACGCAGTGAGTAAAAATCAGTACATTTTTATCAAGATTTTCCGATTGAATTATTTTCTCATAATCAGCCATAACTGTATCCGACTTTACACCTGGTAAAATTGCTATAAGCCCTACTTTGTTAAATTTTTCTTTTAATCTGGCTGTTAATTGTAGGGCAATGTCTAAGCCATAAACATCAAATCCATTTTCGACGCGCGTGGACATTACATAAATACTAAGAATTGGAGAATGAAGATTAATAAAATCTCTGATTTGATGCTCAGGTATCTCTGTTTCCAAAACTTCAGCTGATATAAAAGCAGGTATCATAGAAATTTTCCGAGGATTAACTCCTCTTTCTTCAAGCTGCTTCTTTATGGTGTCATTTACAGCGATCCAATAAAGGTCGCGTTGCTTAAATAGCATTGAAACAAAAGGTTTAACATACCAAATCCGGTACCATTTCGTTTTCCTTTGTAATCTCATCTGGTCATGTATGGTGATTAGTATTTTCTTGCGAAAAAAGAATTTCATAAAGAGAATAGCAAAACTGCCATACTGATTGTTATGAAAGTGAATTAAATATGATTTGTCTCTTAAACCAAATTTAATCAGCCAGAATAGATAACCAATTACATCATAGCGCTCAGAAATGTTGATATTTCTTACATATGGAATTGAGAATGAATTCTGTTTGTGGTTTCCAAAATTGTAAACACATTCGAGCAATTTTAAATCTTGGAGTTTCTTCGAGGCACGCTCGATATGAATAGAAACTCCACCAATAGGCGGGGGATAAATCCCAAAAATGCTGATCTTACGCAAAGTTTAGTGAATTCAAAAAAGAAAAGTTCATCAAGTAGTTTTCACTTCTGCTGGATGCGAGAGTTGTTTTCTTATAAACATAAATAACTTAAACAAAAGAAATGACCAAAAAATGTATCTGAAGCCATACATAAACTCAGCCCTAGCGAAGAAAAAACTAATAGAAAAAAGCCCCATATAAATCAACAAATACTCAATTTTCTCGTTCCTAAAAATTTTATTTCCTAAAAAGGAAACGAATACACCTAAAGCCATCATTAACAAAATTACTCCTACAATACCCCAAGAGTAATACAGATCACCAATTACATTTGTTCCTGCGCCTGAATCAAATGAACCGAAAATAAGATAGGTGGCTAACATTGAGGTCGGTTCAAGTTCTTGCAAATTGAAATTAAATAAACCGATAACTGCAAATTGAGCAAAAGGGACGGAACTCAGAAATGGAAGTAGCATAGGTTTACCATATGCAAAGCCCCTTACATCTGCTTCATCAACTAGAACATACAGTGGCGCACTAGAAACAAGCAAATCAGATGTAAGTGTTAAAAATACATCATCTTGAAAGCTTTGGGTTCCAATATCAACCACATTGCCGCTCACTCCGATATTCTCTCTCCCAATTCGTATTGCTGTGAATAGTATCAATCCTACAAGGGCTAATATAATAACTGTTTGATTAGAAATTTTCTTTATCACAAGGTTGTATAATCCTAAAATCACTAAGAGTAATTGAATCGGCAAATTTCTTGTACCGCCAATGAGTAATAAACCAATAATAAATAAGAAGGAAAGAAAATATATTTTATTTATGCTTAAAAGAATCTGCCATATATTCTTTTTCCCATCATTTTTTAAACGTAAAAAAATTATAGTGGAAAGAACTAAAACGGATATTTTGTAAAAATCTAAAAAACCTAGCGCTGTGCTTAAGTCAGTTCGTTTGCTAAAATTATATGCTTCTGTATAATTAAGTCCCCCGAAATTGATAAATCCAATTATTAAAAAAATATTAATTGCAACTGCCACTGGTTCCACCGCATCAAGATTAGATGCCTTCAGAAAATTGTTTTTTCCCCTCATGCGAGATCCTGAATTGAAAATCAACATTGAACCTAACATATAAGAAATTGCACCGACTAATGAGAGCAATGTTGCCTTGTTTAAAATATCGGGGTTTACTTTAGTGAATGCAATTAGATACTCATTGCCTAAAAAGAAAATGGGATATAAGAAACATGTCAACAGGATTCCAAGCAAGAAAAATAAATCAAAGGAAAGTAATCCGAATCGACTAGTGGATTTTAGATATATTCCCGCGCATATTATATATACACCTAATGCAGATGTACATAGAGTTCTTGAATATTCTTTAGGACAAACGAGTGTAATAATTATGGAAGCAGCTAAAACAAAAAAATAAATGAATTTTAATCCCGTCTTTTTTTTATTCATATAAATTTATTTTTTCAGTCGAAAAAATTTACTTGTTTGAACAAGCATATATACTTTTTCTTCTCTACTAAGAATTAAAAAATAAGACATAAAGATTGTAAACAAAGCACTCGAAAAAAATCCGAATGCTAATTGAGATATAGTTTTAATGATAAAAAGGTTGTTGATGGCTGTTGCAATTCCAATGGCGAATAGCGTTGTTGTCAGTATCTTAAAAAAGATGATAAAAAAAATCTTTTTTCCGATATGTGGATAAATTTTAATAATAGTGTATGCGTTTAAAGCATAACTTTGAAATATTCCAAAAAACACTATAACGCATAATATAATTAGAATAAAATACTCATCCCCAAAACTGAGAGAGCATAAAAGATATACTATAATAAAATTTATTAATCCCAATATAAGTGTTGCTATTGCAGGAAAAGCTATTTGATTCCAAGCTCGGTAGACATAATGAAATAAACCAGAAGCAGTAAAAAACGGAATGACAATGAGTTTTAAGATTAACCAGTTACTATAAAGTGCAAATTCTTCACCAAGCCAGAGATTAATAAAGGGTTTGGCAAATCCGATTAAAAGTCCAACTATAATACTAGTTCCAAATCCTATAATAAGTGAATTTTTGAGAGTTATGTTTTCAACCTCAGAATGATCACCCTTCGCGTATGCCAATAGAATTAATGGTCCAAACAATGAAGAAAATACAGAAACAGAAATTCTAACATAGTAGCTTAATTCTGAAAATGCACCCAAAATTGCCGAATGTTTAATTCCCCAAAACTTATTAACTAAAATATTATCAATCCTATACAAACCCGCATCTCCAATTTGATGCACCAAAATCCATATAGACATTGAAATAAGACTAATAAGTGCATGAGCTTCATAATACTTTGCGGAAATTCTTATGTATGATCCAGTATTTTTTTTGAAGTAATAAATACTGAGAGATATTATAAATATTTCCGAAATTAAATTTGCAATCCCAATGTAAATAACATCCGCTTCTATGAACTTAAGAAATAGAACAACAAGAAATATTTTTGAAAGCGTACGCGATATATTAACAATGTTTAATAAATCTAGCCTGTTAAGTGCATACAAAGAAATATTAAAAAGGCTGGAAAATAGAGAGAGAACAAAACTAATTATTGTAAATAAAAACAATAATCTTGCAGCATGTACAAGATCATCTGGGATATTAAATAGGTTATTAATATTGAATATTCCGTAAAAAAGTATCGGGGAAATAACCAAAACGAGAGAACCAATGGAAATAAAAGAGTTGCTTAAGTATTTTGAAGCATCTGAATAGTTATTTTGCTGAAGTGCAACAGAATAAAATCGCGTTATTGATGCAATTAGTGAATCTGTGACGACGCCAATATATTGGTTAATAATTAGTGCTAGTGGAATAATACCATAAGCTATTATACCCAAATTTTGAACTAAGAATGGTGTGTAGAGAACTCCAATTATAACATTAATCACCAAACTTGCTGAATTAAAAAAGAAGTTTTTTTTGGTTTGGTTAACTAGCATCATAATTTTTTCATAATAATACTTATACGGTCACCACTCAAAATTTTGCTTCGATAAAACTTGATACAGAAATATTCACGATCAAAAGACCATCATTTATTTAAAGTTAAAAAATAATGTGCCGGGATACTTAATTCTATTTTTCTAATTGAAAAGATTCACGTTAGCCTTACTCCTTGTCGGATCATTTATTAAATATTCCACATAGGATTTACAACCTATAAAAAACTTGTCGTATTTAATTTGATCAAGTGAGATTAATTCTTCTATAAGATCAAGAAATTGACTGGGTTGATTTAAATTAAAATTCCACCCCGCATCAAACTTTTCCAAATCATTCCATGGAGTTGTATCCGAACATAATACCGGGCAGCCAAATACTAATGATTCATAAATGACATGACCAAAGCTTTCTCCAAGAGTAGGGAAAAAGAACAAGTCGTAATTAGGATAAACTGTATTTATCTGATTGTGGCTTATAACGCCCTTGTAATTAATTTTATCTTTTATCTTGCCATCAATTTTTCTTAAACATCCCTCCCAATACTTTTGGTCTTTAATCGGTCCATAAATATTAAGGGTAAAGTCACCTTGTACTTTATTCAGCACATCTATAACAAACGATAGGTTTTTCTTAGGTGAAATAACGGAGATGAAAAGAATTTTTAATTTATTTTTTTCCTTCTTACTTTTTGGTTCAACACTTTGCAATTTAAAATCTGGCATATTATGCGCAATTTTAATCTTTACGTCATCACCATACTCTCTTTTGATATCATTTGCTTCATTTTCGCTCGAAGCGTGCCAAGTTATATCGCTGTAAATACCAAATATTCTAGAAAGCAAAATGTAAATTCTTTTTTTTACTGGTTTAACAGAAAGAGCACCATTCATTAGTTCGCCCTGTGGTGCTAAGACCACTTCCTTTTGTGGTATAAGTCCCAATTTTCGCAATAAAATTATCTTAATTGAGAAATGATAATCGAAAAGACTATTTAAATAATAAATGTCAAAAGTCGTATCATTAATAATTCTTTTCAAGCTCAACTTCATATTAAAATAAAACACCATGCTTTTAGGAAATGAGTTCCAGGCATTGATTTTTATGTTGTTATATGGTTTGTCTTCAAATAGGTCTCTGTCCCTGGTTATTATTTTAAATTCAAGTTGATCGGATAGATAATTCACCATATTTGCAAGAATCCTCATAGCTCCGCCGGCTTTATAGCCGGGAAGATAATTTCCAATAAAGGTTAGAATTATCTTTTTTTTAGTTAAAGCCATTATAAACTATCAGATGCTATGGGTCAGATTATGAATATTGGATAACAGATGTTTGATGCTGGAATTAAGAATTTTAAATTTTCTAATTTCTAGCGCCAATTTGAATTCCTTGGCCCAAAAGCATAAAAAATAAAGGCAGCTGAATTGAACCTACACCCACCCACCAAGCTTCAATTTGAGCGTTGAATGAATACGCAAGTAATACTGCTATCATCATCGAGGAATTAATACGAACTAATACATTATTACTAAAAGATATTTTTAAGGCAAGGAAATATTTTTTTATAAGCTGAATTAAAACATAAAAGAGGAGCAGTAAGAATAGAATTAACCCTATAACACCCGTTTCTTCAATAAGAGCAAGCGAACTAATCATTTTCTCCCTGATAAATAGTTTACCGCCACGCTCGTAATGCCCTATCACTCTTTTGTCATTGGGATGCTCGCTGATCCCGTAACCTATGCCGAATAAACCGCCGTACTTTGCTGCCTCAACTGTCGCAGCAATATTGAATGCTCTGCGGTCACCAATACTCTTTTCTGTTTTATAGATGAATTGTTTAACAGTTGGAGTTGTATAAAAAAACACTGCAAATGTGGAAATAAGCACAAGAAGAGTAACTGCGATTGTTTTCCAGTTAAAACTGAAAACAATAAAAACCAAGAAAAAGATTGTGAGAGTAAGCATTGCGGCGCGTGAAACTGAACGGAGAAGGAAATATAGATTAAAGATAAAAAGTAAGAGATAAAAAGATATTAGCCGGGGAGGCAGCAGTAAATTTGCATTTTTGACCGCACCCTTGAATTTGTTCCTTAGTCTATCATTAATTTCTTTAAGAAGCGGAAAAAACACAGATGGAATTGTAAATACAATGGCAGATGCCAAAATATTCTGATGACCAGCATAGCCCATAAATCCTAAACCGTGTCCACCCGTCCAAGCATCCGAAGGTGAAGATGATATGAGGGAATAAATACTAACCAGGACGACAATCAAATTTGCCGGAAGAAGGAATCCGAATAAATCCGTTCTTTCATTTTTTGCCCACAGAAAACCAAGCATAACAGATGCAATGGAAATAAGTAGAAAGTAGGCACTTCTTGTTAAAGATACTTGGGGGAAATGTGACCATAAAGACGTAAGTGCTGCCCAGGCACCAAATAATGACAAAAGGATAAGAAGTGTTTTAAGTCGTTTGTTGGATGTTAAATTAGGATGATGATTATGATTAAAAGTGGGGGCAAGATAAAGGATAAAAGCAAAAAGAAGAATGAAAGGAACAGCATAATAAAAGAAACTTAAAACAGGAAAAGCTCTGCAAATTATCAGCGCGGCAGTTAAGGGAACAATATATTCAATAAACTTATCTGAATTTTTCTCCATATAAATCTTTAACCGATTCATAATGCTACGGATTTCCTGCTATCAAAAAAGGTTATAGTGCTCTTAATTATTAGAAGCAAGAATATGAAAACCCAAATTAATGTTAGAAGCGTTCGGAATTCAGTTATCTTCGTTCCGCCATTTATCAAAATATAAATAATTGGAAAACTTATCAGCAATGCAAGATAGGCAAGTGCGATGGTTTTTTGTTTGGTGGTTTCAGCAAACTTGAACAAATATCCATTTATCGGAAAATTCAAAACTACGAAAACTGCATACCCGGTAATCATAAAGCCAAGTATCTGAATTAGCTTTAATGAATCAACAGAGTTAGGTATTAAGGAAGGTAAATAATTAACTGCGGCTAAAAGTGTAATCGAATAAAAACTAACAAGCAATAGCAGAATGAACATAGATTTTCTAAAAACATTGATAGAATCACTCGAGGTAGAACCGTAAATTAATTTTTCAACAACAGTACCGAGATAAAAAAGCGGTACAATAAGTCCCCAAGAAAAAGTATAAGCGTTTGCTGTTGTAACGGGGAAATAATGATTGACAATATATTTATCGGCAACAAGAGCCAACGATACCGCGCTGTTTATTATGAAGGTTGAGATTCCAATTTTGTATAGTGATGCAGGATTATCGCTTTCGTTTGTATTATGCTTTACAAATCCTTGATAACCAATTAAAAACCATACGAGCGATACAAAAGGAAAAAGAAAAAAGATATCGGCTTTAAGAATAGTGACGAAAGGAATAATCAGCAAATGAAGAAAAGAGCTGATAAGCATCAGTACCACGTAAGTTTTTATCCTTCCATGAAAAAGATGCTGAAATGTAAAAATGCCGCCAATACATGCGAATAAGCCGTAAACAAAAATTGACACATAATGAAAAACACTTGTGAACGGTTCAGATAAAAAATATAAAATCACTAATGTGATTAACACATTTAGAACAACTGCAATTATCACAGCTCTTAATGATATGTTAATTCTATTTATTGCAAAATCAAAACCAAGTGTTCCGAACAGAATCAGTATTGATGCGGTATAGTATGCCTTATTAAATAAATTGTATTGGGTTTCGGAAAAAAAGTACGCGGTTAAAATAAGAACAAGCTTATTGGAAAAGAGAGTTGATCCGATTAAAACAAATCGAAGAAAGGTATTAGAATTACTGCCACTAAAAAGTTGTTTGATACTAAAGTTTAATTTCAAAATATCGAATTAAAAAGGGCTTAGTGGTTATCTTTTATTTTTAGTTTATGCCACGTTTAGGAAGCACTGTTCGATCCGGCGTTCTTATTACCTTTTATAAAAGCAAGATATTTTCCGAGCTGTGGTTTTAAAAGAAAGTATGAGCAGCTTATTAGAAGTGAAAAAAACATTAAAATTATAAGGGTTTTTAACCTTGCTGGACCAGCTTTAATAACAGGATCTTTTGCCCATTCTTTAATATTTACAATTGGTGTTTCGCGGATATCATCAATTTTAGCAATTTCAAGCTGTTTGTTTAATTCGATATAAACCGCATTCAAAATTTCAACATCACGCATCAATCTGCCTTGCTCAAGCAGCAGACGGGGGGATTGAACAGTAACCCTATTTTGTTCGCGAAAACTTCTTAGTTTATCTTCTGCAAGTGAAAGTGAATCTTTTAATTGGACTGTTCTTTTTTCAAGATAAAATTTTTGTTCCGATGCATACGTTTTTCGTTTGGTCCTCACAAATAGATCTAAAGATTCACCGATCTTATTTGCTACATCTGCAGAAAGTTTAGATTCCGGTAATGTAATTGTCATGGTGAGAATTTTGGTTAACCGATCCACATTACTTTTAACTATGTCCTCGGTAAATGCCTTGTAAATTCTAAGAAAATTTTTTCTCCTACTATAGCGGAGTGTATCATCATCTAAAAAGTATTGAACAAGGTTTACAGGTTGTTCGAATTTTTCAGTTTGATATTTATGATAGATCACCTTTTCAAGCACCGATTCGCTGTATACGAGGTTTTGATATATTTCTGATGGTGCTCCCTCACCTACTCTAACACCTGCTAAAGCAGCCAATTGAGTTAACCCGCTAAGTGTTGTTGATTTACTTCCGTACTCGGGAAGAATTGTAATAATGCTTTCGAAATATGGTTTACCAAATATGTAAAGGTATGCTATAGCAAGAACAGCAATTACAAAGTTAATGAGGAAGAGCTTCTTTCTTAGTTCCCACAAGCGTACAACATAGGGACGAAATTTTTCAATTAGATTTTGAATCTTATCCTCATTTTTTTGAGGACGAGTTGTTTGCTCCTTATTAACTTCTTGATTCGACATAAAATTATTTTGATGTTATGGGAAACTAAAACTGTTTTGATAGAACCCAGACTGTTGCTGCACTTGCAAGAAGAGCAAATATGTCAACAACTGTCT
>CAZHFI010000040.1:0-12350 GCA_964531845.1 uncultured Nitrososphaeraceae archaeon | reverse complement strand
CGATACGTGCAATACCTCTTCCTACATCGCGGGTATATGCTTCAAGTACCTTCAAAGATGCGTTATTACCGCCAGAACTACCACTACCAAGTCCTCCGGTACTACCACCACCGCTAGGAGTATTATCATTATTTCCACCACTTGGATTACTCATTATTCCTCCAGCCATTGTATCTATCTACTATTATTGTTAATACTACTCTTTATATTGGTATACCGATCACTAAAAATCATATACTTTTGTACGGAATATCCTAATATTTCTGTTAAACAATAGAATCCAAATTGATAGATAAAATATCTGCCAATAACATTATTCCAGGATTTGCCAAACGGGAAGCAACAAAATTATTTATGAAAAAAGCGATGGAAAAGGGTATTCCTAATTCACATTTTAGACAATTCGATGGATTATATCTAAGTAGCATTGGAATGGGAACTTATCTCGGAGAATTGACTACCATCGATGACGAGAAAATTAAAAATGCAGTATATACTTCGGTAAAGTCCGGAGCCATTAATGTAATTGATACAGCATTAAACTACAGATCAATGAAATCTGAAAAAAGTATAGGTGCGGCAATTCAAAAATTAATAGAGGAAAAAATTTCTAGAGATGAATTTTTCATTGGTACCAAAAATGGATATATGACAAATGATGGTGACTACCCTGGAATTAATGTTTGGGATTATATCCAAAGAATGTTTATTGATAACGAGATAATCCATCAAAGAGATATAAGCTCCGCTTATCATATAATGCATCCCGATTATATCGCTAGATGTATTGATAAATCATTATTAAATCTAAAATTGGAAACTGTTGATCTTGTATATCTTCACAATGCATATGAAAGTTGGCATAATGATGTAACAGAAGGTGAATTTATGGAAATGTTAACACAAGTATTTGAAACGTACGAAAAATATCGAGACAGTAACAAAATACGATATTACGGACTCGCTACCTGGTCTTGTTTTAGGGTCAATCAAGACAGACCCGACTATCTTCTATTAGAAAATATTTGTAAATTAGCAAGAAAAATTGGTGGATCTAATCACGGATTTCGATTTATTCAACTTCCATATAATTTAGTAAATAACGAATCTTTATTTTTAAAAAATCAAAGTGTAGAAAACGAAAAAAATTTAAACATATTTACCGCAGCCGAAAAATTAAACATAGGTGTTTTTACAAGCGTTCCACTATTACAGGGAAAATTGTTTAATACAAAAATCCCGAGATATATAGATTCAGATAGTCAATTTTTAAGGATAATCCAAATAATTAGATCAAATCCATCACTTATTGCACCACTTATCGGCCAAAAACAAATAGAACACGTCAGAGAAAATATTAAAATAGCAAATATCCCTCCGTTAACAAAAGAGAAATTTCTAGAAGCCATGAAAATTATAAACATGGATGGATGATATCAAGATAATTAACTCATTTCTTTTGTTTAATATTTTAAAATTTGACTCGATGTATCATTCCAATAAGAGACATATATTTTGTCCAGTAATCAACTAATTCAAAAGTATAAAGAGGTCGTATATTTTATAATTTATTTAATTTGACTAAATATATTCTTGATACCAGTGCATTTATTGAAAATGAGATTACAGGATTAATTAATTCCGGAAAATTTGATAAATGTGAATTGGTCATTCCATTGATAGTTTTAGATGAACTTCAGTCCAAAGCATCTCAAAAAAATGAATTTGGGATAAAGGGTCTAAATGAGATCCAAAAAATTAGTGGATTTTGTAATAAACGGAGAATACCTTTGACATTTATCGGAAAAAGACCATCCTTTGATGATATTCGACTGGCGAAACATGGTCGGTTAGATGCTCTAATAACAGAAGTGGCATTACAAGAAGGAGGTGTTCTAATAACTGGAGATTATGCACAATATTTAGCAGCAAAAGCTCAGGGTATTGGAACCATGTTAATTCAAATGGATGTATCTGTATCAGTTTTAGAATTTGAAAAATTTTTCCAAAAAAATGAAAATACGATGAGTATACATCTTAAAGAAGGATTACCAGTATTCGCTAAAATTGGTATTCCCGGTGATTTCAAATTATTGAAAATTGATGATCAGATCCTTACTATAGAGTATCTAAACAAGATCATTAAGGAGATTACAGAAGGTGTCCATGAAAATGTGTTTAAAGCGATTGAAATTAATTATGAATACGCAAAGGTAATTCAGTATGGCGATTATAGAATAACTATTACAAAGCCTCCATTTTCAAATAAACTAGAGGTAACAATAGTGAAACCGATAATTTTCCTTACTTTGTCGGATTATCCTATTTCTCCAAAATTATTTGAACGTTTATCCAATACGGCATCTGGAATATTGATAGCAGGTGCACCAGGTTCAGGAAAAAGTACTTTTGCTAGTGCATTGGCCGGATTTTATGTGAAAAATGCAAAAATAGTTAAAACCTTTGAATCACCAAGGGATCTTCACGTTCCTCTTGAAGTAACTCAATATTCTCCATTACATGGAAGTTTCGAAAATGCAGTTGATTTGTTACTTTTAGTGCGTCCTGATTATACAATTTTTGATGAAGTACGACGATATAGAGACTTTGGTATTTTTGCCGATATGAGAATGGCAGGAGTAGGGATGATTGGGGTAATTCATGCCAGTCATCCCATTGACGCTATTCAAAGATTCATAGGCAAAATAGAATTAGGTATGATACCACATGTACTTGATACAATAATTTTCATAAAAGATGGAAAAATATCAAAAGTATTTGATATTTTGTTAACTGTTAAAGTTCCAACCGGCATGACTGAAGATGACCTATCACGACCTTTGATTGAAATTAAGGATTTTGAAACAGATGAATTGGAATTTGAAATATATACATTTGGAGAAGAAAATATTGTAGTTCCGATTAAAAAAATTAATGAAAAAAATATAAAAAAAGACAACGATGGGATTAAAAAATTAGCTATTTCTAAAGTAAAAGATGTACTTCGACGATTCGATCCAGATGCTGAAATAGATATCAAGTCAAATGATAGAGTTTTAGTAAGGGTTCAAAAAGACATTGTTCCAAGATTAATTGGAAAAGGTGGAAATACAATTTCTGAATTAGAAACCATGTTGGGGGTAAAGATTGATGTCGAATCCAAAATATTGGCATTAGGTCCAGAATTGAAATTTTCCATTACAGAATCTGGTTCGTCAATAATTCTTACTTTTGCAAAAGAAGATGTTGGATCAAATATTTCTTTGTATGTTGATGATAAGTTTGTATTAAGTAGTATGATAGGGAAAAAATGCAGAATAAAAATCGACAAAAAATCGATAAATGGTAAGAAAATTGTAAATGCAATATTAAATGAATCCTCTATCAAAGTATATAAAAATAAAATATAAATAATTAAATGTAATGTCCATTTTTGGGTCTATTATTCTCGTTTAATTATAAATTTAATAGCTTTATATTTTTATCAATACTTAAGACTATCATAAATTTATGAGAAATATAGAAAAACTAAATATCGCGTTTCAAGGTGAACATGGAGCATATGGTGAGATGGCTGTTTTAAAGTTTTTCCCAAATTCAAAACCAATTCCTTCTAAAACTTTTTATGATGTGTTTGAAAAATTAATAAAAAACAAAGTAGATTATGCTGTAGTTCCCATTGAGAATTCTATCGAAGGTAGTATTAATGAAACTTATGATCTCCTAAAGACATACCAAATTCACATCATAGGGGAAGTTTTTCAGTTTGTATCTCATTGTTTCATAATAAATAGAAATTGTAATCTTAGAAAAATAAAAAAAATATATTCTCATCCACAAGCATTGGCACAGTGTAGAAGATTCTGGATCAAGAGATATGAAGCACATCCAACATACGATACAGCTGGTGCTGTAAAAATAATTAAAGAGTTGAACTATTATGATGCAGGTGCTATTGCTAGCAAAAGAGCTGGTGAGCTATATGACATGGAGATAGTCAAAGAAGGAATACAGGATAACAGAAACAATTTTACAAGATTTCTAGTTCTTTCAAAAAAATCAAATGTAAAAAGAAGTGGCAATGATAAAACTTCAATTATTTTTTCAATAAATCATTCCCCGGGATCGTTATTTGGGATATTGGAGGAATTTGCAAAAAGGAATCTAAATCTCACTAAAATTGAATCCAGACCTACAAAAGAAAAATTATGGGAGTATTATTTTTTTGTTGATTTTGAGGGTCATTTAAAAGAAAAAACAGTTGCGGAGATGTTAAAGGTTTTAAAATGTAAATGTAATTTTTTAAAAGTATTGGGTTCATATCAGATTGCCTCTAAAGATTAATACTTTTTCATAGTTCTGATTCCTAACCCTGAAATTACTATACCTGTTATTATGAGCATTATATTACCAATATAGAATGCTTGATTACCCTTTGTATAAGCATCGCCTTTAATAAAAACAGTCGAATTTCCTATATTATTTATCTTTATTATATGTTGGCCGGTGTTATTGGCCTTAAATGTATAATTAAAATTTGAAATGGAATTTATAGATATAATATCGTTTTTTTCTGGTCCGGTAATGCTTATGTCAAATTGTGAACCAGAAACGTATATGTTTAAAATATTACCTTTATCCATATTAGGTGTAATAGTATCTGTTTTCCCAGATTCCAAAGCTCCATCTAAATTGACTTTTACAGGAATATTAACATAAATGAATGATGTCATACCAATTCCAATAAATATAATCCCCGCAGCAATTAATCCATATGAATAGGCATTATTTTTGTTTATCATATTTCATACCATAAGCCAATAGTCTATAAATATCGATATGAAAAAATAGTAATAAATATGACAGGTTTTAATACTTAAATTAATTTTGTTATTTGATGCTCATGTTCATCTAAGTGATACTATGTATGTTCCATATATTCAATACATGCTGCAATCATTACAGACATTAAATATCCATGTATGTTCGGTAACTGTAGATATTAACACAAGTGAGAGAAGCCTATCCTTGTTTAAAGATAGACAAAACATAGTTACTCAGTTTATTGGGATACATCCTCAAAATGCAACAAACAATGATTGCGTTGAAATTGAAAAATTTAAGAATTTATTTTTTAATAATAAGGATAAGATTGATGGCATAGGAGAAATCGGTTTAGACCCTACATACAATAAAAATAATTACGATGATTCAAAACAAAAAAGAATTTTCTGTTCTTTATTGAATCTAGCAGAAAAATATCGAAAACCTATATCAGTTCATTCAAGAAAATCTGTGGATGAGATAATAAATATACTAACTACATACAATATTAAGGGGACCCTTTTCCATTGGTTTGCTGGAAACAAAAAACAACTAAAGAAAATAATGGATATGGGATTTTTTGTTTCTTATGGACCATCTTCTTTATATTCAAAAGATAGGGATATTTTCCTAAAAATATCTGATATCTCACAAATTTTGATTGAAACAGACGGCCCTGTATTCTATTCTAAATGTTTTAGTAATTTTCCATCATCCCCAATTTCATGCCTACCAAGTGTGATCAATTATGTATCTAATATTTTAGACATTTCATATATGGATTTTGTTGATAAATTAGAAAAAAATGCGAAGAAATTTCTCGGAAAAGAATTCTCTATTCTCAAAAATTAATAATAGTATCAAATTTTAAAGAAAATATGAACTTCATTTTATCCTAGAAAGATCGATCAAGTTTTTTATTGTCTTCAGACTATATTCAGTTGCTAATTTTTTTTCTTCCTGAGTATTACACTCGATACATTTTATCCTAGAATTGCCGATACGAATTGTCTCGCCACCGCAATTATAACATGACGAATAAATCGTTCCCAAATCAGGTTCGTCAATAATGATATGAATTGAAGAATTTAAAAGACTGTATACTCTTCCTCTAATTAAATCGCCTACTCGAAAATTGAATCTATTTTTTCTGTCATATCTATCTCGCCTACCTGAACTCTGATAACCACCCATCTGAGTATCTGAAATCTTAGATGACGCAATACCTGAAAATCCTGCATTTGTAAAGGTTTCATTGATAAATAGAATCTTTATAGAGATCATACTTCCAAAAAGCATATCAATATTTCCTATCACGATGTCTCCTATTTTCGGTGTCAAAGGACTCCTCTTTTTTTCTGTCTTTATAATTCTTCTTTTATAATCAAATACTGTTACTCCGAACGATGACGACCTTATCGATCCATCAACCACATATGTATTACGTCCATTTTCAAATTCCTCAATAAACGCCATATGTTCACCAGGAAAAATTTTTGAAATCATTAAATATGAAGGACAATTAGCAATAGAAATTTATAATTGTTACCATGATCTCAAATTAAAAGATTTTCAAATTTTCGTTTCAAACATTTAAATACGAAATTTCTTGTATTATATTTGAATAAATAAGATTACCAACATTATGGTTCCGGTAACAACCAATCCAATTCCAATAATTTTTAATATTCTAAATTTTCTATATTTATACAATATGTAATATCTCGATACGTTTTAAATATGTTTATTTCTAATTTAGAAATACCCTCTAATAGAGATTTACGCTAAACTTCGTTTGATTGTATTTCAAGATTTATAATAGATAAAATTTCTTTTCCCTCATCAGAATTTGAAAGTTGTTTCGCAAGATCATTTGTTTTGATTACAAATTCCTTTCGTGGTTTATCCTTTTCCTCATATCTTATTAATAATTCATTTTTAACTGGACTTTTCTCTGTTATGGTTTTTATTATATTGGTGAAGAAATAAGCACTATTTTCTAAGAAATCCATTACCATATCCTTATCATACAATGATCCATTATTTTGTTGTTCCAATATAACATGTTTATTATTGATATATTCCAATGAATGTAGCTGACCATTTGTTAAAATATTTTCATTTGTATTCCAAGCTTTAACAACATCATTCAAATAATTTTTTAATTTTATCATTAATTTTAAATCTATAAATTTATTAAACTCATGAGAAATCTCTACTTCCTTTTGTGTTTTACCATTACCTTTATAATAAATTAAAGGTTTTTTCCCCTGATAATTGTCATCCTTGGTAGATGTTTCAAAAGGTAATGGATTCCAGTTTATATCAAAAATTATTTTAATAATTTTTTGATTCACCTGGGTTGGTTCATTACTTAGAATCAAACTTATAGAATCAAATTCCTTGCGTATATTAACAACAAAAAAATTTGTGATTGAAATATATTCTGGTTCGTCGATGTTTACAATTTCGTTGGTTACTAACCTAAATGAATTTTTGATTTTATTAGAGATCGACCTTTTAAATCCTACTGGAATTAAAATAGGAGTGAGAAATATGTCCAATAATTTTATTTTACCATTTCCAAATTTTCCTATCGGGTTCAAATGCAATGAACATTGAATTTTTTCCATGTTTTTTGAGATATCATAGTTTTGTCCAATGAGTTGGTAAATTAATGAACTTTGATATATCTCTTTATTATTGTCAATTATCAATCTGATATCAAAAATAGAAGAGTTTTTGTCTGATAGTTTGAAGGGCGATGACTCATTTAACAGCCACAATTGAAGCAGTAGAAAAGAATTTTTACTATATTCCATAATTTGGGATTTAATTAGTAATTTATTTTCATTAAAAATTTTTTTATGATAAATTTCACTTTCTTTCATTTGACCTGTAAAAATTTCTTCATCAATCCAATTTTCATTTATCTGTTTGATGGATATCAAATCCTTGAATTTTATACTATTTTTTATATTAAAGTTGTTTATCGATTCTTTAATTCCTTCCTCAAAATCCCTATACTTTGTTAAAATGATCTCTTCAAAATCCGTAATTTCAGTCAATAACGATTCTAGAGTCGATATATGTTGATGGATCTGTAAAACATTTTCAGTTGTAGATATGAAATCACTAATTAAATCTAAAAGATTTAGATTTGGATTTATTGGAGAATAATCCCCGTACAGATATCTGCCATCCGATATATTCCCAATTTTATTCGGATTTGAATCAACTAAATTCTGTATAAGATTATCATTAACAAGAACAGTGCCTTTATCCTCCATGTTCCTTAATCATATTTAATGCTCAGTTTAAAGTATGTAATGGTAAGCTAAATTAGACCAATTATTTATTTAATTTATCTGCTTTTAAACTATAAAATAATTATTATATTAAAATTGATAATTATCATGGAAATTTTACTTAAATTCTTTTTGGAAGTGTATTGTAGCACATTTTTATTTAAATGGATAGCATCTTCATAAAAAGTTATTGAATAATAGTTACATACAAAAAATTTTAGATAAACCGCAATCAGATAAAGTCAAATATAACCGAATATTTTGTAATTATGGTAGTCCGTGTAGCCCGGTCGAATTGATCAGTATTTGTGGTCAATGCCGAATCTAGTGGCCAAACTCCAGTAGGGTTAAGGATTTCAGGCTCTGGATCTTAGAGAAGAAACCTGGAGACAGCAGTTCGAATCTGCTCCGGGCTACTTTAACTCATTTTTGGTCCTGCATTTTTAATTTCTGGTGCTATTTTTCCAAATTTCTCAAAATTTGATATAAACAAAGATGCAAGTTTTCTTGCTGTAATTTCATATTCTCTCTTATCACTCCAAGTATTTTTTGGATCCAGAATCTCTGTAGGTACGTTTGGACAAGACTTTGGAACTAATAAATTAAAAATATTCTGATTAGTGTACTTTACCTTCTCTAGATCACCGTTAATTGCTGATGTAACCATTGACCGGGTATAGTTAAGATCTATTCTTTTGCCTATTCCATATGGTCCTCCAGACCATCCTGTATTTATTAAAAAAACTCTTGTATTGAATTTAGTTATTCTGTCACCCAACATTTTTGCATATCTTAATGCATGAAGTGGCATAAATGGAGCTCCAAAACATTGCGAGAACGTTTCCTTAGGTTCAGTAATTCCTCTTTCGGTTCCAGCAAGTTTGCTAGTATATCCGGACATAAAGTGATACATAGCACCTTCTTTAGTAAGTTTTGCAATTGGCGGCATTACCCCAAATGCATCTGCAGTTAAAAATATCATGATCTGTGGATGAGCAGCAATACTTGGGATGACAGCTCCAGGAATATTTTCTAGTGGATATACTACTCGTGTATTTTCCGTGAGATTATTATTATCAAAGTCAGGTTCTCGTGTTGTTTTATCTACTATAATATTTTCCATTACTGTTCCAAATCTAATAGCGTCCCAGATCTGCGGTTCTTTTTCCTTTTTTAGATTGATACATTTTGCATAGCAACCACCCTCAAAATTAAAAATTCCTTTAGAGGACCAACCATGTTCATCATCACCTATAAGAAATCGCTGTGGATCGGCAGATAATGTAGTTTTACCAGTTCCTGATAACCCAAAAAATAAACAAGTATCTCCATTTTTGCCTATATTGGCAGAACAATGCATAGGAAAGATTTCTTTTTTAGGGAGGATAAAATTCATAACAGAAAAAAATGCCTTTTTAATTTCACCTGCATAAGATGTGGACCCTATCAAAATAATACCTTTTGATAGATTTAGAATTATGAAAGTTTCTGTCCTGGTTCCATCCATTTCAGGAATTGCGCGGAAATCTGTGAGCGAAAGTAGTGTATAAGAGGGTTTATGTTCATTTAACTCTTCATATTTTGGACGAATAAATATTTGTGTTGCAAACAAACAGTGCCAAGCTTTATCCGTGATAACTCGGATGGGAATCCTATTTTCTTCATCTGCACCAACAAACCCATCAAACACAAATAATTTTTTATATTCACAAGATTGCTGCATTCTCGAATAAATTTTATCAAAATTTTGTTCAGATATTGCCCGGTTCACTTTTCCCCAGTTAACCAAATCATGAGTTAATTTATCATCAACGATAAATTTATCATCTGGTGACCTTCCAGTAAATTTTCCCGTTTCCACAACTAAAGAACCCATATTGGATAAAATTCCTTCATCCATCTTGACAGAAAATTCTATCAATTCGGCTGCCGACAAATTTCTAAAGACTTTTTTTGATTTTAATCCTAGATCCCTCAAAAAATTTAGTTCGTCTATTAATTTATCTCCCGAGCTGGTATTCATGAAGTATAATTTAACGAATTCAGAACCAATATAATTCGTTTCCCCCTAATTTGTATGGAAATAAATTTAATCAAAAAATTAAATAAGAATATATAATAATGAATTAAATGTTATTGTGGATAAAAGACGATTTATTTTCTATTAAATAAATCAGATAAATCTATATTGAAAAATGTTTTTAAGATTCCCAAATAGGTCTCAACCGGTGGAGGAATTTCTTCTTCACAAGTTACTTCTAAATTCCAAGCATTTATCCAAATTATCATACTCATTAGCATGTTTACAAATCTTAAATGTCCTTCTGGGATTGTTCCAAATGTTTTTATATATTTTTCTGCCAGTACCCAAGAGGCAGTAAAATCAATACATCGTGTTCCATAAATATATTGTATCTGGTCCCTAATGTCTGCAGAGTATCTAAACGGTTTTTGTGCTAAAATAAACGGAAAATTCACTTTCTGAGGTAACATATGGCCCAATGGTCCCCAAAACGTTCCTATTCTGACATCATTTTGTAATTCAGTTTCAAATTTCTTTATTAAATCATCGAGATTTATATTATGTACGAAGGTAAACAATACTACTGTTGTATCCGAGAGATCATAGTTCTCATATGACGAGAGAATGTTTGCTTGTTGAAAATTTTTAATATTATTCTTTGCATATTTTCTAAGAGTCATATCATTTTCAAAGCCCACTGCCTTCTTAATCGAATAATTCTCAATGGCGATTTTAATTGCGTTATTTTTTCCGCAATTAAAATGTATTAGAACATCATTCTCATTAAGAGATAAAAAATGGAAAAACCTTTTCCATACTTGGTCTGGAATAAATATATGGTTCTTTTTTGTTATAGAGCTTGGCAGTAGATCTACTAGCTCTTCTATATTCAATGTTAAGACATAAAATCTATCAATATATAATTTATTAAAAATCAAAAATTATAAAATTTTTACTTGTTTCATAGATTCTTTTTAAAGATTAAATTGGTTTTTTTAATATGAATAACTTTATAAATAGTTTTTATCTTTTTTAGTATATGGCAGGATTAGAAGATTATGTCGATAAAATTCTAGGATTCATAAGGCCTAAAAACAAAAATTCTGATCAGGTGTACCAAAGAATGACTTGCAAGGTCTGCGATCAAATATGCTATAACAAAAAAGATCTTCGTATTCATCTAAAGACAGAACATCCTAATATGGAGAAGAGTCTGTCAAAATAAATCAATTGCTTATTCTTTTTTCAATTGATTTAAGACTAAACTTTATTAATTTCCTTCTTCCTGATAATTGGTCAGAAAAACTAATAAATTGCATAATTGTGTAGATAATTCATGAGTTTAAAGCATATCCTCATCTTTATAGTATTTGTATCATCTATTATCGGATTAAATTCAAGTCTCCCATCTAGTATAATGGGAGAGTTAAAATCTAATGCTATGCTAGAAAATAATTCTAATACAACCACATCATTATTTCCACAAGTAATAAATATTACAAAGAATACAAATGCTACCGATCATATTGTAGAGTATTCAATAAAAATATTTAATGATACGTTAATGAATACACAGACAAAAAATACAAATGTCACAGGCCCTGCTGCTGAATACATAGTTAAGACATTTAAAGATACAATAGAAGTTGCAAAAAACACAAATGCTACTAGAACAGCTGCAGAACATATATTTAAAATAATAAATAATACAATGAATTCCCAACCCTCTATTGAAGGTAAATTGGCGATAGAAAAAATACCGGTATTGATTGAAGCACTGAAAAATACAAATGCTACCAGCATTGCTATACAATATGTAATTAGTGTCACTAACTCTACCACTGCGAAATAAAAACGATAATTAAAAATTTATTTTGTCTATTGTGTAAAAAATAGGTTAAAAACATCTTTATAGTTTGAATAAATCTTTATATGCAAATATCATTAAATCTTTTACGCCGATTCTTTAATCTTATAGGTGATACGAATAGTATGAATATAATTTATTATATTTCTTGTTACGATGCAGACGAGATTCTTCCGAAGCATCAATATATAAGTGAAGTTTGAATATTGCGTACTTGTCATATCAAATATTTCTATTACCAAATTTTTTAAACATAAAAGGAAATAGATACTTAGAGCCTATCCCAAAATTAACCTCCTATAAACAATAAGACTATTTGCCAAATTAA
>CAZHFI010000039.1:0-12455 GCA_964531845.1 uncultured Nitrososphaeraceae archaeon | reverse complement strand
CAGGAAAATATAGAATGTCAAAACAACAGTCCATGCCTTAACAATGCGGTAAGTGATACCAGCATAATACAATAGAAAAAAATGCGGTCAAATCCAATTATTACCAACCATTTTCTCTTAATAATATATCTATTAATCAATAATTTCTGGATTTTTGTTTTCTTTTTTCTTTTATCCTATTAATTGAAAAAACCAAAAGTGCGGGGAGTGGGATTTGAACCCACGAATCCCTAAAGAACAGGGTTATAGGAACCTTTTTGCTACTGGCTCATTCTAAGCTTCGCACATACATCAGAATTTATTGTCACTTTTGTGACTGGTATTTCTAATATACGACCTGCGCCGTTGGCCAGGCTTGGCAATCCCCGCTAAATGTACAATCTTCTTTATTTTTTGTATTAATAAATTATTAATTTCTTTTAAATATTCTTCATATCTATTGTTTATTGGTAATAGCAATCTGGAGAACTTTTTACAGTGGTTGTCGTTTGAAGTGATAAATGAAGGTCATCATGCTTTGGAGATGAAAGATTAAGTATGACTGTTCAAAAAACGAGACTTTTTGGGACCAATGGAGTACGTGGGATTTATGGCAGTGAATTGACGATCGAAATAATCATGGATTTATGTTCGGCGCTTGCAACTTTTTTTCAGCAGGGTAAAATTGCGGTAGGCTATGACGGAAGAAAATCAAGCAAACTTATTTTCGATGTTGTGACTGCAGTTATCAATTCCTCAGGATTAGATGTTGTTTCACTGGGACAGGTACCAACACCGGTTTTGCAATATTCTACCAAAGCATTAGGATGCAGCGGTGGAATAATGATTACTGCCTCACATAATCCGCCAGAATACAATGGAATAAAACCAATTGGTATGGATGGACTAGAGATATCAAGACAAGACGAGTTAAAAGTAGAGGATATTTACCACAGCAAAAAATTTCAAAAACAAGAAAAGTTTGGAAAGGAGATAAAAAACAATAGTGCTATTTCGTCGTATATAGAAAAGGTGCTCTCTTTAGTTGATTCTGATAATATTAAAAAACATAAATTTAAAGTCGTTTTGGACATTGGAAATGGCGTTCAAGGATTGGTAGCTCCTTATCTGTTACAGCAACTAGGCTGCTCTATACTTACGATAAATAGTAATATAGACGGAGATTTTCCAGGAAGAGGACCAGAACCTACAACCACAAATTTGAGCGTGTTATCAAAAATGGTTAGTGATACAAAATCTGATTTTGGAGTTGCATATGATGGTGATGGTGATAGGAGCATATTCTGTGATGACAGAGGAACAGTTTATCCTGGAGATAAAACCGCTTCATTGCTACTACAATATTTGCTACAAACAAGGCATAAAGGTGCGGAGGTGGTCTGTCCTGTCAATACTACGTTACTTGTTGAAAATATGGCAAACAAATATGGTTCAAAAGTAATATACACCAAGGTTGGAAGCGTGGAGGTATCCCATGAGATGAAAAAAAGAAGTGCTATTATAGGTCTTGAAGAAAACGGTGGCTTTATGTACGGACTAATAAATGAGGTTCGGGATGGGGCAATGACTACAGCATTATTGTTAGAAATGTTGGCAAATACAGACAAAATGGGAAGACTGGACTCAGATTCAGACAATACCAAAAATACGACACTTTCAGAACTTTTTTCTCGCCTAGATGTTATTTATCAATACAAAACCAAATTTACATGCAGCTCTTCGGAGATTGCTCAAAAAATAGTTCAAAAATGTATCGAACATGGAAGCCCAATGCAGATAGATACTATGGATGGAGCAAAAATCTGGATCGACAAAGAAACTTGGATAATGGTAAGACCCAGTGGCACAGAACCTCTAATTCGCATGTATGGAGAGTCTGATTCTGAAACATTACTTGAATCTAAAATTAAAGAATATACTGGCATAATAAATGAAAATTTAAAATAGATAAAAAGTTTGAAATTTAATAACATTTTTAATACTCTTGTTTGTTTTAGAGATAGATGATCCCAAAGGGTGATAAATTATGAGTAAACCATATTATGTAAAATTTGAAATTCCAACAGAACTAGCAGATGCAGTATACGAGGCAGTAAGGCTAGCAAAGGATTCAGGAAAAATTAGAAAAGGAACAAATGAATCAACAAAAGCAATAGAACGTGGAATAAGTAAATTAATAGTCATTTCTTCAGATGTGGAACCACCAGAGGTAGTTGCACATTTACCAATTCTCTGTGAAGAAAGAAACACTCCTTATGTTTTTGTGCCAAGCAAACAAAAACTAGGCGAGTCTTTAGGACTAGGAGTAGGTTCTGCTGCTGCAACCATAGTAGAAGCAGGCGAGGGTCAACATATAGTTGATGAGATAGTCAATACAATAAAGAATCTTACCACAAAAAAAGATTAATTTGTAAAGGGTGAATTTTTTTGAGCAAAAGCAGTAATCCAGAAGGTCAGACTATTCCAGCAGAAGTTATTCAAATCGTTGGTAGAACTGGTATTGCAGGTGAAGTAATACAGGTCAGAGTAAAGGTATTGGAAGGAAAAGATAAAGGCAGGATTTTAACAAGAAATGTTAAGGGTTCTGTCCGTATGAATGATGTTTTGATATTAAGAGAAACAGAGCGTGAAGCAAGGAAAATCAAATAACTTTACAAAAAACTTATAATTATAATTACACGACAGAACAAGTATTTTAAAATCTTATTTTATTTTTTCAAATTAAGTCAATTTTTACTATGCCAATAATTTATAAATTACATCAATATTATGTTGCCTATAGAAATAAGAAATGAGTAAAGTAACGGCAGCTTCATTACGTAATTGTTTTTTCTGTGGAGAACATATTCCTTCTGCACATGGGACTATGTTAGTTAAAAATGACGGGTCCATACAGTGGACATGTTCTAATAAATGTAAAAAAAATTTGAGAATACTAAAGAGAGACCCACGTAAGCTAAAATGGACAGAAAAATATGTAAAGGGCGGTCTCAAGGTTAAAAAACATCATTAGATATTCTAGTTTTAAAAGTGGTTTCAGAAATTGGTAGAACAGACGCTAATAATAGTAAAACCAGACGCTGTCAAAAGAAATCTAATTGGTAAAATCCTTGCAAGGTTTGAAGAAAAAGGTTTTGTTATTAAAAACATAAAATCACTTACATTTTCTGCCGACCAAGCAAGAGAATTTTATTCTGCGCATAGAGAAAAATCATTTTTTGAAGAGTTGACATCATTCATCTCTTCACATATGGTTGTGGCGTGTATTTTGGAAGGAAGCAATGCAATAAGTACAGTGAGACTTTTAATAGGGTCTACTACTTCGTATCAAGCATCACCGGGCACAATTCGTGGAGATTATGGACTTGGAATAACTGAAAATATCATACATGCATCAGATTCATATGAAAGCTTCATAAAAGAGTCTGGAGTCATTTTTGATAGTAATACATAAGTGAATCTCAGACAACCAGTTGTTGTAGTTTTAGGTCATGTAGACTCTGGAAAAACTTCTTTATTGGACAAAATAAGAGGAACCGTTGTCCAATCAAGAGAGGCAGGAGGAATAACACAACATATCGGTGCAAGTTTCTTTCCTACCGATACAATAAAAAAAATTACCGGACCTCTATTTGAGAAGCTATCGCAAGCAGAGACGCAAATTCCTGGGATATTATTTATCGACACTCCTGGACATGAAGTCTTTGCAAATCTGAGATTGCGAGGTGGTTCTGCTGCAGATATTGCTATCGTAGTTGCAGATGTAAACAAAGGGTTTGAACCTCAAACCATAGAAAGCATAGAGATATTAAAAAAACGTAAGGTTCCGTTTGTAATAGCTCTCAATAAAGTTGATATGCTTTCAGGATGGAAAAAAACAGGTCTTGAAAAATACAAAAAAAATACAAGACCTAGGTCAGATAAATTCGACCTAGTTTTCATTACAGAAGAAATAAAAAACCAGGATAAAGTTACACTTGACCTACTTGATGAAAAAATATATAATGTTGTAGGCTCGCTCTCTAGGTTAGGTTTTGTTTCGGAGGCCTTTTGGAGAGTAAAGGAATTCAATAAAGAGATTGCCATCGTACCAGTCAGTGCATTTACCGGAGTAGGTATTCCAGAATTGTTCACTGTTCTTGTCGGACTAACTCAACAGTTTTTAAACAAAAGGCTGGAACGAAAACAAGACACCACACGTGGAATTATACTTGAAGTCAACGAAGAAGTGGGATTGGGACCATCTGCCAATGTCATACTGATAGACGGAACTATACATCAAGGCGATACCATTTTGGTAGCAAAAAGAGAAAATAGCATCACCACCAAAGTCAAGGCACTGTTATTGCCAAAACCCCTTGATGAAATGCGTGACCCTAGAGACAAGTTTCAATCTGTAAATGAAGTAATTTCTGCGGCTGGATTGAAAATCATATCTCAGGATCTTGAAGGTGTATTAGCTGGTAGTCCTCTTTATGTTATCAATACTAAAGAAGAGGAAGAAAATTTAAGACCGCTTATTGAAGCTGAAATAAAAAACACCATAATTGAAAATACCAACTCAATTGGGATTATATTAAAATCAGATACTATTGGTTCTCTTGAGGCTCTTATTGATTTATTAAAAAAATCAAAAGTACCCATCCAGATAGCTGACATTGGTAATATAACTCGAAAAGATATAGTACTTTCCAATGCTGTAAAGGATAAAGATAGGTATTTAGGGGTTGTTTTGGGTTTCAATGTGAAAGTATTAGAAGATGCGAAAAAAGAAGCTCTAGAAAAAGGCATAATGATTTTTAATGAAAATATCATTTACAATTTGGTAAGGTCATATACAGAATGGGTTCAAGACCAGAAGGAACATGAAGATTCTATAATTTTTAATGAAATTCCGCCGATTTGTAAATTTCAATTTTTAAAGGGTTTCATATTTAGGAGGAATGACCCTGCAGTTTTTGGAGCAGAGATTTTGATTGGTAAATTAAGACAAAAAGTTCATGTAATAAACGAGGATGGAAAGCGGATCGGGGTCATACACCAAATTCAAGAACATGGAAAGAACCTTGATGAGGCAAAAAAAGACATGCAAGTTGCTATTTCTATACAAGGCCCTTCTATAGGCAGACAAATAAATGAAGGCGATTTCTTCTTTACCGATTTGACCAGTAGACAGGCAAAACTTTTACAGGAAAGATTTATCGGAAGATTAAACGAAAATGAAAAAGCGATATTTGAAAAAATACTGGAACTAAAACGAAAGTCTGATCCTGCCTTTGGATACATTTAATATCTTTTATGGGATTGCAAATCATCTATGGATCCTCTTTTAAATGCCATGTAAGTTAAAATTATTGATTCAAATTTGAACTAAAATACGAATAAAATAGTTATTTGTACTTCGCAATCAGGCTATCTAGGCCTTTTTCACCTACAGCACCCACTGCTCTTTCGTCAACATTTCCATTTAAAAACATTATAAACGTAGGAATCGCATATACTTCGTATTTGGCAGCTATTGCCTGATTCTGGTCTACATTAAGTCGCCCGAAAGTTATTTTTTCTCCATGTAATTTAGATAGTTTGTCAAAGATGGGTGACATATATTGACAAGGACCGCACCATGTTGCCCAAAAATCTACTAAGGTCGGTTTGGGATTCCCAACAGTTGAATCAAAATTATCTTCGTTTAATTCAATTATTTCATTTTTTTTTTCATTCAGATCATTAGTGTTAATTTCATTAGTCATGTTTTTAAATTCATTTAATTATATTTATAATTTATCTATCATTAAGAAAATCAACGTTGTTTTATTTTAACTTATTATTGTAACTTGAAATTTGTTAAAGATCAACTAAAAATTTTAATAAATATTTTTTTTCTTTACTCCAGGTTATCTCCATCTCATGATATGTAATTGATTTGACTTCTACTTTGTAAGGATATTTTTCTAGATCGATTTTATCTGTCTGGACACTGGCTTCTATATAGAAATCACTTTCAATATTGAATATAATAAAATCGAATTTAAGCGGAATACGTTTATCAATGTAAATAATCAAAAGCACTTTTTCAAGCCAATCATACAACAGACTCTGAAGGTCATATCCTTGCGCTACAATATCCATGGTGACATTTACATCAAGAAAATCTTTTTTGTTTGATCTTGAATTTCTGTCATCGTTGATATCAAACATCATATTTACCAATCCTTCTGCGGCATGTACAAAAGCTTCTTTAAGAGTATCTCCATACGCCTCAATAATTGCATCGGTCATATGATCGAGGTATCTATATTTCAATACCATTACAATCCTTCTTTCAGTTATTTTTACTTATAAATCACAATCGTAAAATCTAAATTTAAATAAATATTCCTCCTAACATAGATGAAATTTGACCTTCCACGTGGAATGAGAGATATAGATGAAATTGATGTCAAATACATTGAATATATCAAAACAAAATTTTTAGAAGTTGCATCTCTATTTAACTTCCGATTTATTGAGCCTTCCCCACTAGAACTTTTATCTACAATGGAAGCGAAAAGTGGTCAATCCATTTTAAATGAGGTTTATGGTTTTGTTGATAAAGGTGGAAGAAGTATTGCATTAAGATATGACTTAACTATCGGTTTAACTAGATGGGCTATTTCTAATAGGAGCTTACGCCTTCCAATAAAATTATCATCATTTGGTGGTGTTTGGAGATACGATGAACCACAAGCTGGAAGGTATAGATATTTTCATCAATGGGATATTGAAATTTATGACTCCTTTACTGAGGCTACCGATGCAGAAATAATAGAATTTGTATCTTTGTTTTTTAAAAATCTTGGAATTAAAGTAAGTATTGACATTAATGATCGACATATCATAGAAGCATACGTATCACATTTAATAAAAAAATACGATATAAAATTCAATAAAGAACATGCTTCAGAAATGCTCGATGATATGTTTAGAGCAATAGATAAAATTCCTAAAAAAGGGAAACAAAATGCCTATAATGATTATATATCCAACTATAAAAACAAGTTTTCAACCTTTATAGATCTGCGTCTAATTGCTGATATTTTTGATCTGTGTAGTAAACGTGTGCATGTTTCAGAGATAGAAAAAATAACAGAGATAAAAGAGTTAGATGGTACCTCTTCTCTGTTAGGAATTGTCGAATCGCTAAAAACTAGGGGGGTTTATGACGAATTATTTCTGAATCTTGGAATTGTCAGAGGTCTTGACTATTATTCAGGGATGGTGTTTGAAGTACATGACACTGTTTCTAAAGACATGGGTTCTATCGTAGGTGGTGGAAGATATGATAAACTTCCTGAAATTTTTGGAAGAAAAGATATCGGAGCAGTGGGAGCCGCAGGAGGAATTGAAAGAATTATTCATTCATTAAAAAATAATAACATAGATCCTTCTTCTGTCTATCCAAATAAGGATTTAGTTTATGTAGCATTTGTTTCCAGCGATCTAAAAAACTCATCCATCGAGATAGTTTCATTATTACGGCGACATAAAATTAGAGTTGATTATGATTTGTTGGAAAGGTCATTTAAAAGACAGATCGACGATGCTTCAAACAAGGATTCAAAATTTGTTTTGATAATTGGAACAAATGAATTCCGACTAGGTAAAATACTGGTTAAGAATATGGGAAGCGGGGTTGAAACCAGTGTGAATATTTCCGATCTTCTTCCTTATCTGAAAAATGTTTTAAATCTAGTCTAGGTCAATCATACCAATACTCTTCATTTTTACTAACCCGCTTGATTTTTTTTCATATACATTTCTGATAACGATGTGGGGAGGGTCGTAACTAACATAGAGATTTCCAACTTCCAATTCATTTGTATTATAATTAATTTGAATATCCTCTCTTTTTACCCCATTTTCAACTAATTTTTCTGTTGCTTTTTTAATGATTTCTTGGTCTGAGGTGTTTGGAGCCAAAAAAACCCTATCAATATATTCATAGGTCATACACTATTATGATTTATTTTAATTAATAAATTTGTTAAAATTTTCATATAATTTTTCATATGTACGGAATATGTATATATTATAATACAAACTATGTGAGATTCATAAAGAAGGGTCTTATTTGACTGATGTAATTAATCACGATGTTGTAATAATAGGTTCGGGTCTTGCTGGTTTACGTGCTGCTATTTCAGCTGCCGCAGTTGAAGGAGGAAAAAAACTGAGTATTGGTGTATTTTCAAAGGTCCAAGTTATGCGTTCTCATTCTGTTTCCGCTGAGGGTGGTACGGCAGCGGTTCTGTTTGATGACGACGGTGATAACAAGGAATCACACATTTATGATACAATCAAAGGAAGTGATTTCCTTGGAGACCAAGATGTAGCTGAGAGGCTGGTAGAAAACATTCCTTTTGAAATCTATCAACTTGATAGGTGGGGAATGCCTTGGTCAAGGCGTGATGATGGGCGAATAGATCAAAGAAAGTTTGGCGGATATTCTTATCCGCGAGCCACATATGCCCAGGATAAGGTGGGATTTTATGAAATGCAAACACTATATGATACCTCATTAAAATATGATAACATACATTTTTACAATGAATGGTACTGTACTAGTATTCTTCACGAGGCAAATACATTTCAAGGTCTCACTGCAATAGAAATGAGAAATGGTGAGTTTGTAAAGATAAAGGCACCCGCTGGAATAATCTGTACCGGGGGAGCTGGTCGTATTTTTAGTTTTTCAACATATGCATATTCTTCTACACCTGATGGACTGGATATGTGCCTACGTGCTGGACTTGCATTAAAAGATATGGAGTTCGTGCAGTTTCATCCCACAGGAATTCTACCATCAGGAATTTTAATAACAGAAGGTGCCCGTGGTGAGGGGGGATATTTAATAAATAATCAAAATGAACGGTTTATGTTAAGATATGCACCAGAAAAGTTGGAACTAGCTCCAAGAGATGTTGTCTCACGTTCTATGATTCAAGAAATTCAGGCAGGAAGAGGATTTAAACATGAAACGGGATTTGAATGCCTTAAATTGGACCTGACTCATCTAGGCGATGAGAAAATAAAGGAAAAATTGGCTGGAATAAGGGAGATTGGAATAAAGTTTTCCGGAGTAGATATCGTAGATGAACCAATTGAGATAAGACCAGTATGCCATTACATGATGGGTGGTATTCATACCGATATTGATGGTAAAACAGAAATGAATGGTCTGTGGGCAGCTGGTGAGGCTGCATGTAACAGTACTCATGGCGCAAACAGACTAGGTGCTAATTCAACATCAGAATGTCTTGTATGGGGGAGAATAACTGGAGAACTTGCTGCAAAACACGCCATATCAAAAAAAGATTCAGCTAGTGGTAATATTTCAATTACCTTAAGCAACCAACAGATAATGGATGAAGAAAAGAGGATCTTTGATGAGATATTTAGAGGAAGGGGACAGGTAAACCCATATGAATTACGCAAGGAATTAACAGATACAATGGACGCAAAGGCATATGTTTATCGGGATGAAATATCACTAAACGAAGGATTAAAAAAGGCCAGAGAGTTGAAGAATTCTGCTTGGAAACACACAGATGACAAATCAAAAGAATATAATACAAATTTCACTAATGTAATGGAAATTGATGCAATGCTTAGAACTGCTGAAATTGTACTCATTGGTGCAATTAATAGAAAGGAATCAAGAGGGGCGCATGCGAGATTGGATTTTCCAAAACGAGATGATGTTAACTTTTTAAAGCACACTCTTGCATACTATAATCAAGAGGGACCTGTTATGGACTGGTATCCTGTTACATTTACACGATATGCACCAGTGGAGAGAAGATACTAATGGTAGTAAATAATTTAGGTGAAAATCGTGTTAACAGGGAAGGCCTTAGAGGCTGGCTAAATCCATCAAGATATGGTTGGGAACGGACATCCTACTGGTTCCAACGATTGACCGGACTTTTTCTGCTTGTTTATTTTATCGGACATGTCTATGAAACAAGTTCTCTGACCCACGGATTAGATGCATGGAATACGATGTTAGAAATGACACAAACTACAGGAGGCCATATATTTTTGCTTCTAGTCATTGGAACAAGTACATTTCATTCTGCCAACGGTATCCGTCTTATCTTTGTTCAATCCGGAAAGGGAATTGGAAAACCTGGAAGGCCTGACTATCCATACGACCCTGTTTCATTAAATAAAACACAACGTTCGGGAATCTGGATTGCTTTGATATTGGCTGCTGTAGCAATGTTGTATGGAGCCAATGTACTTTTTGATTGAAATATGAAGGTGTTAGAATAATGGAGGATGAAAAACTATTTGAATTTTGAGAATATTGCAAACAAACAACTATTGAAAGAAAGTCAAATAATGAAAATACATTATATCACAGGAATTTGTGCTCTTTTTGTGGTTGCAATACATATTCTTATGCGCGTCATAATGCCCTACAATATGAGTTTAGAATATCACAATGTTGTTTTGAATTACCATAATTTCTTTTATGCAGTTTTACTAGAGACTATACTTATATTAATAGCAATTCATGGATTTAATGGGTTGAGGATAATTCTAATTGAATTAAGACAGAGTATTGCATGGGAGAAATCGATGACCCTATTGACTATTTTAGCAATGATAGCAATTATAGCTTACGGCACAAGAACCATAATTATCGCCAGTGGATTGGAAATTTAAGATGACGGATAATTTAAACCAAAACGTACACGGTAGAAATGATAATAATGAAGGACATATAAACAAAAAAAAGAAATTGAACAAAGAGCCTGCGGGAAGTTCGGGTGACTCTCAGCCAACATCCAATGATAAAACAATTACTTTAAAAATATTTAGAATAAACCCAAATAACGAAAATTCAAATACACATTTTGATGAATTTAAAGTTAACACAAAACGATGGACTACCGTCTTAGATGCTCTACTTGATGTGAAGGGATATCAAGATCACAGTCTTGCATTAAGATATTCCTGTAGGATGGCTTCCTGCGGTTCATGCGGAATGAAAATAAATGGAATTCCACGTCTTGCATGTTATACTAAAATTTCAGACTTGGTAAGTAATGAGACCGAAGACCCTGTCATTACTTGTGAACCATTGGCCAATTTTCCTTACGTAAAGGATCTTGTGACAGATTTTTCACAGTTTTTCAATCATCATAAAAAAGTTATGCCTTACATAAAAAACAACGACAGTGACATGCTAGATCCTGAAAAACTTTCTGAGTATGTACAGTCTCCTGAAGATCTAGACAAATTTCTTCAGTTCTCTTACTGTATAAAATGTGGCCTCTGTTATTCGTCATGTCCTACAGTGGCTACTGACGTTAATTTTCCCGGACCACAAGCATTGTCACAGGCATATAGATATTTCATTGATTCTAGAGATTCAGCTAACAAAAAAAGATTCAACATATTAGATGACCGTCATGGGATTTGGCGATGTCATTTTGCTGGCTCATGTAGTTATGTATGTCCAAAAGGCGTGGACCCTGCACTTGGAATACAGCTATTAAGAAGTCATATGCTAGGTTTTAACAGAAACGAGAAAAAAATTACCAAGCTAAGGGAAAAATAATATCTTTAAAAAATTATCTTATTTTTATTTTTCTAAAGATTCATCCTCATATTCTTTTAATACTATGGAGAACGATATACCATATCTATCGAAAGTTAATCTTTAGACGGGAGTGGACTTTCATTTACTTGTTTGTTTATTGCCTCTGCCATAAAGTGATTACTTACATTAACTTTAACTCCGTCTATTCCTTGAATTTTGTATATATTGTCTCTTACGTCCTGAGCAATTTTAAATCCAAAAACTGCAGGACAAAATGGACTAGTTAAATGCAAATCAATATCCACACTACTATTTTCAATATCGACTTTATCTATAAGCTCAAGTTCTACAATCGATACTCCTATTTCAGGGTCCACGATTTTGGAAAGTTCATCAAATATTGACCTACGTATCTGCTGAACGTCTTGATTATCTGATGGCATGTTATATTTTTTAATGAGATACCTTATTTAACTATTCCAAATCTATTTTTAGAATCTTTTATTAATGAATCATAATAATTTTTAAATGTGTATCGTTCACGTCCAAAGGGAAAAATACCAGATGATACAATGGATTTTCTAAACTCTCTACAGGATGATGTCGACATTGTTCAATATGATATAATTGGAAGCCAAGCACATTCCATAATGCTTCATACGATAGGAATACTAGATAAAATTGAATTAAAAACCATATTGAACTCGTTAAACGAGGTAAAAAATTATGATTTTTTTGATATATCCATAAAAGCCAAAACAAATTTTGAGGATATTCATGAATTTATAGAATCTGAAGTTATAAAAAAATCCGGTATGGATGTAGGGGGAAAAATGCATACAGCTAGGTCTCGCAATGACCAAGT
>CAZHFI010000038.1:0-12581 GCA_964531845.1 uncultured Nitrososphaeraceae archaeon | reverse complement strand
AGACGTAATAGAAAACAAACAAGCTAAATTCCTATCTATTTTTGGGATAGGCTCTAAATCAATTAACACAAAAGTTTGGAATTTATCAGGAACAATCAAAAACAATTCTCTCTAATGTATCAAAAACGCTATTGCAAAAAGCTAACCCTGAAAAGGCAACTGAGTTATTGTCCAAGCTACCTACGGAATTAACAAATATGTTTTCAGATAGCGAAAAAGAACAGTTTACAAAAACACAAGAAAATATAGATAACAATGAGATAGTCCGAAATATGGATAGAGAAACAGGAATAAAGGATGAATCTAAAACTGCTTTGTTGCATAACTATGATTTTCGTCGATTTTGATTAAAATAAAGAATATGGTATTATATAGGGAATTCATGTTAGCAATTTGTTCCTGTCAAAATTTTATTCCATATTGTCGATTTTCATAGTTGTGCAACAAAGCATCTAAAACACAAAAGGCAACTGAAGAAGCAATCAAATTATTACAAGAAAAGACAGGAATAAGTGATTTGATGGACAATATTATGGGCAAGTTCAAAAAAATAGATTTAAATCCATTTGATTAATTTTTTTTGGTTATTAATGTAAATAAAGATAGATTGTAACGCGCATTGTGTTTTTATCAATTCATCGAATCAGGTCGTTTTTATATCATAATTACAATTAGTTACCAATTACAATGATCAAAATACTCATATACTTTGGGTCTAGTTGTTTGTGACACAAATTTGAGCTAAATTTTGGTCTCAAGTTCATTATACAAATCCATTTTGATTCTTCAATGGTTATTTGTCAATAATCCATGTAAAGTAATCTTGTTTTATTATTGAATTGATCGGAAATATCCATAATAAGAAATAGTTAAAAGATATCATCTTTATCTAAAAATATTTGAAATTTAAATCCGTTGAAGTTGTTGGTTCCAATGATTTTATGAAAATTTATACCAAATTACCTGCATCAAACAATAAAAAAAAGATAGATGAATTCAAGGAGGATTTAAAAAAAGATATCAACAAAGGTGATTATATAAAGAGAAAACCATATCCTGATAAATATAGAGTTGATCATGGAGTCTATAACTTATATTGTTTTGATATTGGCCTGAAACATAGAATGATATACACAATAAGAACCACCAAAGATAAGAAATTATATCAATTTCTCGATTTATTAACACACAAAGAATACGATGTTTTATTTGGATATAGTACCAGTTAGGTTTTTAATATTTCAATAGATTGAATTTACAATACTTTAGATTCTTTTAAGGATTTTCTGGCAATATTTGTATCCACAAATGTCCAAATTATCGAGCCGTCTTTTCCAAAGATTATCTTGTTACTTTCTTCTAAATAATCCAATATTTTAATAAATGTTGGATACTGTATTTGTTTAGGCAAACTTCTCCACAATTGATTTTTTGATGAAAATGATTTATCACTTTTAAGAGATTCTTCTACCATTTTGATAGTACTTAAAGTAGGCATGTGTTGTTGTTTGGATTTACTAACCAAATCCACAGTTTTGTTTACATGGCGTTTGGTATATCGATTATTTTTATTATCTAATACAACAGTTGAAGATGTTTTCATTTATTTATATATTAATGTCATTAACTGTTATTTAAATATATGTATATATGTATTATATAAATCCATATGTATTCTTTATTGTATCATAATATGTAAAATCAATATAAATATAACAATTAAAAAAGATCTTAATTTATTGAAAGACCCATTGTTGTAGATGTCCTATTTCCATCATGCAGGACTTAATTCAACTTAACCATAATTAGTTACCATCTTCAATAAACGTTATATTTATATACTTTGGGGCCAGTGGAATTGACTCCATTATTATAGAGGAATTTCATATATGAGACTTCCTAATTTTTCAAATAAATTAATAATATTATTTAAAAATATTGAACCAATTTCCTCAATGTGACCAAACAGATATAAATTCATTTCTTCTTTTATTCTCCTCCACCTCCACCACCAAAATCAAAAGATTCCCATAACTCAAATTAACAGATTATTTATTTATTATTTTTACAAAGTTTCCAAATTTTGTAGATTTTTTCTTAGCGGCTCTGTTAACTAAAGATAAGATTTTCACCTCCTGATTCTATTTTAAATTTATGATTTTTGATATCATTTTTTGTATTGATGTACAAAGATTTATCATGCAAGAATATATTAAAGTATTTCATAACATAACTGTCCAAGTTAAATGATACACCTAATAGTCAATTACCGTTGAATTAGTTAATATCTTGGGTGTTAGTTCAGGTGTTCCGATTATTGCTCCATCAATTACATCGTTGGGTACATATCCTGCAATTTTTAAACAAACACCGCACACCACAACTTTTCCACCATCATTAATGAAATTAGTAACATTTTCTACCAAATTATTAAGGTTCAAAAACTGATGAGGATTTTTTACACCAAGATGTACTCCTTCTATGCTGAGTAAAAGTGTAACATTATATCCCAAATTATTTAGATGAAATGCATCAGAAATAGATATAGCTGCTCTCCATGGATCGTTGCTGGTTAAATGATATACAATAGGATTAGTATGTTTATTTACCTTTATTGAAACACCATCTTGTGCATAAACATTTGATAGAAAAAAAGTCCTATAACTAGACTACCAAGCAATAACAATATTAGTAAATAGTTTTTCATACAAAAAGATAGACATTATTCCTTATTAATATTTTCTAAAAAATTAAAATATTTTTTATACCGTCTTTTTGATCAAAAATAAAATGTATTTGATATGCCATAAAGAAAAGATGGCAATTGATGGGGTTTTGATTACTGTGGTTATTGTTGGGACGTTAGTGTTATGTGATTAGTAAATATACACGTTTTTGAATCACCTGCAGATATAGTACCTGAACAATCTCCAGTTTCATCAACCTGAATGTCTACATTAAATGGTGGTATAAGGTCTGGAACATTATTATTTTCTTCTACATTGTATGGGCCTGCACCTAAAGTCACAACAACTCCACTACTTGAACCTTGGAACGTGGATGGATCTGGATTGTTTCCAGTTACCGTAAATTCAAAGTCTTGGGGTTCAAATTGAGAATTGATTTGTTGATTGAGACATGGGTCTCCGACTGGAACGTATTGAATTTTAGATATAATTGGCTGGTCATCTAAAACTGTATGTGTAAAGCCATTTTCCGCTGGTCCAAATTGACAGGTTACTTCTTTAATAACAGTTAACTGTCCTGTTCCTGTTACTGTTCCTGTTTTATTTACAATACTAAGTTCGTTATTGAGCTCATTTTCATTCTCACACTCTGTTTCTTTTTTGCACTTGTTTTCCTGCTCGATATCAGTGTTTACTTCTGCCTCATTTTCCTGCTGTGCAAATATTGAGATAAATGTCTGTTGCTGAATGTTGTTATTTGACGCTGAAATCATTAACGTTGCTATTCCAAAAGATAGGATAGCAAAAATCATCTTGTTTTTAAGATTCATGTTACTTTAAATCTTTCATTATTTAGTAAAAAAGATAAGGTCAACATTTTTCAACCAATTGATGAAAAGATAAAGGATAAAATCAAATCCTTTTTTCAGGTCAAATTTGTGCCACAAACCACTGGCCCCATATAGTTATTGGGTTCAAATAATTGTTTTGGTATATGTTGATTGTAGGGAAAGGAGGTTTCAAAGATGCCAGTAAAACTATCAACTACGATAAAAAAGATAGAATCAGTATCAAATGATACCAACCGTAAATTAATTTATGAATTTTCAGATTACATGAGAAATAACGGTTCTTCTGACCATCATCAGAACAACAATCTTAAGGTTGCATTGGCATTTGCTTTTCACCTTGGAAAAACATCATTTTATGACATAAAAACAAAAGAACCGATTTTGAATTTTCTAAACGAGAAAATAAAAAATCAGGATGAAGATCCTGATAAAAGATGGATTACTACATGGAATCATTATCTCCATAGAATCAAACTTTTCATGAGGTGGTTGTACAATTGTAAAAAAGAATCAGAAGATTATTCTGAATGGGAATCTCCAGATTTTTTGAAAATAAAATCAAAGAACACCAAACGATTAAGTCCTTATCTTGAAAGCGAATTATGGGAAAAAGATGAACTACTCTCAATAGTCAAATATGAACCATCAAAGAGAAATAAAGCCGTTTTGACATCGTTATGGGATCTTGATGCTAGACCTCATGAATTGACTTTATTGAAAATCAAACATATCAGATTAAATGAAAAATATGGAGAAGGTGAAATACCACATGAAGCAAAAACTGGAAGTGGACCAGCACTTTTGACATGTTCATTTCCCTATGTTCGTGACTGGCTAAATGAACATCCTTTTAGAAACGAGCCAAATGCTAGGTTGAGTTGTGATAGTAGAAATGGTGGACCAATACAATCAGATGCTATATGGACACTTTTCAATCAACTTAAAATACGGTTAAATCATCTTTTGGAATCTGGAGAAATTAAGGATAGCAATGAAAAAGAAAGAATAGAGTTTTTATTAAAACACAAAAAATTCAATCCGTATTGTATAAGACACAGCGCAATAACTGCCGATTCTGATTATTTGACTGAATATGCTTTGAAGAAAAAAGTACGTTGGAGCATGAATTCAAAACAAGGAAACCGATACATAAAAAGAAGAATGGGTAACGATCTAAAAGAAAAGATCTTAAATTACAACGGAATAATAACCGAATCTGGAATCAAAAAGAAACCAATTACGTTAGAATGTCCTAGATGTGAAATTGTAAATCAATTAGAAAATAAATATTGCTCAAAATGTAGTTATCCACTAAAACCGGAAGCATATGATGAAATCAAAGAAAGTGAAGAAAAAAGGATACAAAGTTTAGAAACAAAAATGAAGTTCTTAATGGAATCCCAGAACGAAATTATTGAGTTATTAAAATATCCTGAAAAACTTCTCCAATTGAATTAGAAAATAAATTATACTCAATTCTTTCAATATAGACAAATTTAATTTGATTGCATTATTAGAATTATTAAACAAATGATTTTCTACAATCTATGTAATTATGGTCTAACTCTCATTATATTCTTATAACATTCATCAAAATTGTTTTTTGATTTCTGTAATAAATCACAAAATTTCCTATCATTTACTAGTAATTTTATATCGCCTTCTATATTTTTCCAATATGAATCAGGAAAAGGTTTTAATACATGTTTTTTATGTTCATATTTTTTTATTTCTTTAGACCAATATTTTCCTTGCTGAATAATGGGAAATATTATTTTATTTTCTAGAATAATAGTCCTTGCTATTGTCAATTCATATGTAATTAAATTAGTGATAAAATGACTACTTTTGTTTTTTTCGACAAGGTTCAAAAATTCTTTATTCGAATCTGTTATTCTTTCATATTTTTTACTAACCGACTTTTCCAGATTGATCTTGAAATCAGGATTCATTTCAAATAATTTACCTTTTGGTTAATATCAGAATATACTTACACTACAGAAATTTATTTTTATGAGAGTTGTTTTTATAGTACAATGAAAATCACTTGAATTAGAATTATAGAAATTGCAAGTGAAATCAAAAGTTAATTACGTTAAAACAAAAATACTAAATTCCACTCTGGATAGTCCAGGCAAAGTTACTTTTGAATTTTTGCTAACATAATCAGGACCTTTTTGTACTATTCACAATTAAATACTTTGAATTCCTATGTGACAATGTATTGATAGTTGTTGAAAATTTTTGGTACGTACAAAACTGGGCACACGAATAGGGTTTTTGGAATAGAGTATCAGATTCAATTGGTTAACATTTAAAATAAAATGAGTTATCCCTAGTAATTTGCAAGTTTTGAGTACCATTTTTAATATTTATAGATTTGTAAGTACCTCCTAACTATTAATAATTACAAAATAGAAATTATGGCATTATTTTTCGGTGTCGAAAAATCAAAGATAAATGAACCTATAACATATTTTATCACAGAGATAAAAAATAATATCTAAATACATTTTGCCATCGCAATAAAGGATACCACCGGTAAAACATTATCATTACATGTTTCTACTGGGTGGTAGTGAAACAAATGACTCCTTAAAATTCAGAGGTTTTGAAATAGTATTGTTTCGCAAGTTAGAGTTAAAATCTACTAAGACATAGGTGAAGTTAATTTCGATTTATCAAAATCATGTGTTATATCAATTTCTACTGAAAGAAGTTTAAGATGTTGATATTTTAAGATGTTGATATTTTAAGATGGATGTTTAACTCTAAAAATAGTCTTATTTTCAAAGAATCTTTTCTATACTGTATCCGGTGTAACACTCCTCATTACCTTTATTGTATAAAGGTAAAAGAGTATAACAGATGTTATGGAATAATACAATATTTACACGGTTGGTATATACTTAAATAAATCCATTCAATTTTATTCTATATGCAAAAAATATTAACATCAATTATTTTTGTAACAACTTTATCTACAGTATTTGCTGGTACTGAAATGTTCTCTGTTTTTGCTCAAAGTTTCGAACATGGAGGCAGTGGTGGTGGTGGCAGTAGTGCAGGAGGTATAAATGGAGGCCATGGTGGAATGCTGGAATGTAATAATTATATTTATCCGAATGGTGGTGCTCAGGTGTGCGATGGCGCAGGTGGTGGTGGTGCAGGAGGCAGTGAACTTCGTAGTGATAGTGGTGGGGGTGGATATAAAACTTATTCTGAATGTGTCTTCGACACTCTAAATGACTTCGCCTTCTGTCAGAGCTACTTTCTGCATGGTGGAGGCAAGTCTCCTCCATGACACCATTTTTTTAAATGTTACCTATTTTCTGTAACTTAAGCATACTTTCAATAATTCTTTTATTTTGAAAATTTTGGTATTTTACTTATCTATCTTTTAATGAAATTTTGGTAATTGCTATAGTAATTTTGAAAATTTTACTGTATGGATACCGCTCTTAATTTAGCGAAAGATCTATAGCTGTGAATGTTCTATTTCGTCCAAATATAATAGACATACATCAGAAATAAGATATACGTAGCTATAGATCTTTTGTTAAATTAACATAGCCCATATTTGTGTAGAAAAACGACTAGGACCAAATATATAAACATTTTGGCTAATGGATTTGGTAACTAAATGAAAGACAATTTATTTTTGAAATTACAAATGATAGAAATAGACTAAATGAAGCCGAGATAATGCAGAAATTGAATGAATAACACAATTAGGAAATAATATGCTGCGCATTGTGAATTAATAAATCAATTTACAATAGTCCAATAAAAAAATCATTTTTATTAGTTATTCTTACATATTTTAAAAAAAAGTAAGTTACCGTCCAATGTTTGCATATTGGATATAGTTCTTAACGGTACAAATTTTCTCTTCCCCTACGGCCAATGTTACTATACTACAATCATTCCCTTGTTCATCTTCGTATTCTATGCAGATATCATAGAGTATTGTTGGACTTAAAAGTCTGTTAACCATATATCCACTGTCAGGAAATGCCTGAGCAATACATTGTTGTATGGGACCCTCTGTTAATTGGTTGTCAACAGGAATACCCGGATATTTTATCTCATTTACTGTATAAGTTCCAGGTTCTAAATTACTAAGTGTTGTTCCCTTTGCAGAACCTACAAATTGCTCTAGTTGAGTATTCTGGTTATCTAGAATTTCAATATCAAATAGATTTTCTGGTAATCTCTGACAGAATTGATTGTTGCTTATTGTGGAGTCAGTGCAAGGAAGCCATGCTGGGTCGTTATTTGGTAATGTTGTACAATCCATAGTGTTAACGGAAATATCATTGCATCCAATAACCTCCTTTTTTATCGTAAGAGAACTCTCTGTTCCATGTGCTTGTGTGATATTTGTAATGGTTAATTGGTTATTGATCTCATTCTTATTCTCACACTCTGTATCTTTTTTACATTTATTCTCCTGTTCGATATCTGCATTTATCTCGGCCTCATTTTCATGCTGTGCCAATATCTGGTTTGTAGAAGAATACATTCCACTTACCAGCAAAACAGATGATAGGAATAGTATTCCAAATAGTGCATAAAAGTTTGGTTTGAACATTCTAACAAAAGAAAGTTAAAAAAGATATATAGCAATTGTTAAGCATTTTACATCAGAACATTTCTGTAGTGTTATAGAGAAAAATAAGACAAACTTTATGATATAAAATTTTAGATAAAAAACGCTACTTTTTTTCTTTTGAAAAAGTTTAGGAATAATGATGTTGTTCTATACCATGGTATTGCTGTGTGCGATAGTGAAGTAATAAAAGTCTGAAAACAGCGTAAACGTCGGATCTGTTAAGTTTATTCTCACCTCCCAATTTTAGCCTGAATTTATTATGTTGATAGTTATACATCCATACATAAAACGATATCCAATTCTATATGTGTACTAAATCACTATCTTTTTTTACACATGGATAATAATCATCCAACCTTTCGGTCCTTTTAACTTAAAGATCTAGTTAAAATCCTATTTCCCTCAGTCAGAACTTAAATTCAATTTAGATGTAATTAGTTACTACTATCAATAACCAAAATATTTATATACTTTTGGGCCAGTGGTTTGTGGCACAAATTTGACACATGAAAAAGATTTTTTTGCTGTATTTTAAAAATTATCTTTCAATATTCATATCTAAGGATTGAAAAATAAAAAAAGGTGTTTTGTTTTATTTTGGAAGAACAGTTAAGCTGATCTTATGCAAAAATATCTACGTCAAATCCTGCATCCTGAAGACATTGAATCAATGCACTATATTGCTCAAAAGTTAGTCCTGATGCTTCAGCTGCACCACTTAATGCAATATTAAGTTCTGAAGTTCCTTGATTTGCATCAATGTATTCACATAGTTGTCCTAATGTTGTAATTTCTTGTTGTACTTGGTTAGAAAATCCATTAAGAAAAGCACCGATCTGGTCTTGATCTAAATTACTTGTGAAACAATCTTCACATGCTGTTTCCGGTTCTGATTGATTTTGTTGCGATTGTGTTCCATTATTAACAATATTGAGACTGTTATTTATCTTATTTTCATTTTCACATTCTGTATCTTTCTTGCATTTATTTTCCTGTTCAATGTCTGCATTTATCTCGGCCTCATTTTCCTGCTCTGCAAATACCTGGTTTGTAGAAGAATACATTCCACTTGCAAGCAGAGTTGTAGCAAGAAACATCGCTCCAAAAATTGCATATGTATTTAGTTTATTCAATTTGAAGATTACTTGAGAATATAGCATATAGCAATTATCGAAGATAATGGAACTTGATTGTTCTCTATTATTTATTTGAAATTTAAAAGTGTTTTTGTACTAGTATAAAATTTAGATAATTTTTTTGGTCTCTTATTTTATCCATATTTGAATACACTTTTTTTGGTTTTCTTATTAGCCGATTCAAATAATCAAAAACATATTTTTAGAAAGGATATTTGGCTATGTTAATAACAAAATGTCTATAGTTATTATTAGTCTATTTCTATCATTTGTAATTTCAAAAATAAATTGTCTTTCATTTAGTTACCAAATCCATTAGCCAAAATGTTTATATACTTTGGGGCCAGTGGTTTGTGGCACAAATTTGAGATGAAAAGTGGATTTTAGATTAATTTTTAATTTGTTTTTCGATTACAAAATAATTTTACCTTTTATCCAAAATCGAGACTGTTGATGATTATTATTAATGTAACAAAGAAATTGTGATCTCCCTCGTAAATATGTTGGATATTAAAGATACAAAAATGCATGCTACAAAAACATAATATCTGAAATCTTTTTTCACTAATCTATTGAGGGAAACTAAAAGAGGAATAGAAAAATATTAGCAGGAATACTATCAGAGACAGAAATAAAATAGAATACTTTTCAATTAGAAGATTTCACAGTCATTTGTTTTTGTATCTTCAACTGAATTATAGTCAATGATCTTGTCGTTTCCACTGCCACAGACAAATCTATATTCTCCTGCTCCACCTGTCAGTATGTCTTCGCCATCATTTCCAAATAGGTCATCGTCTCCATCGCCGCCTTTCAAAATATCGTTTCCTTCGTTTCCATGTATCTCGCCATCTCCATTTCCACCCAGTAGATAGTCATTTCCTTCATTTCCATTAAGCGTGTCGTTTCCTACATCTCCGTTTATGTCATCATTTCCCGAGTTCCATGTACAACATCGTTTCCACTATATGCATTGATTCTATCTTTTCCACCAAGTCAATTTATCGTTTCTTTGCCTACAGTTCCAACCAGATTGTCATCATTTTGTGTTCCTTTGGTATTTTCATTTGATGGGTTCAAACATAGAGATGATGACATTGGTGTTGTAAATCCTAGTGGGACGGTATCTGGAAGAGGTGTAATGACATCCTTTACAGTAATAGAAACGGTTCCGGTATTGTTGCTTTGGGCGTTGTTGCTATCAACTACTTTGAATGTGAATGAATAATCTCCTACAAAACCAGTATTTGGTGTGTATGTTAGTGTACCGACTGCACTATCAAATCGTGAAATTGAGCCTGATGAAGGCGGGTTAGCTATGATATAAGATGAAATTGTGTCTCCTACATCTGGATCGGTTCCTTGTAATTGAATTTGTATCGCAGTATTCTTGTCAGTCTGAACTTCAATATCATAAGCTACAGGAGGATTGTTTGACGATACTGATCTTTTAACACTTATAGATACAGTTGCAGGATTTTGGCTTTCTCACTCGTGATTATCTGTTACCATGTCTCCAGTCCATTCTTATAATTAAATCACATTTTATTATTAATTCTATTTTGTATACACTTCATGGCAGAACTAGAAAGTGTTACCTATGTTAGGAAGTACAACAATTAATCGACACTCCCAAAAAATCTTGGTTAATCTTTATAAACGAGTCATGATTAGCCTTGGATATGTCAAGACTTGGAATAAACGAAAAAATGGTTACCTTAGGCATGTTTGCTTTAGGATTAGCCGCTATGTCAGTAATACTAATTACACCACTAGCCTTCGCGCAAAATAGTGCAGTTACACCAGCCGCACAATTATCGCAAACTATATCAATCCAACCAGATGTTACTACGCCAGTACCTGTTATTATGAACACTAACGATTACATAAATCTGGGTGTTACACACAGTACCACTGACAACACAGCTGATGTGATTGTCAATCGGGATGGAACCTACCTAATCGTAGCAGCAGGTCAGGTGGGAAAGACTTCCGGTAGTACAACTTGTAATGTTGATTTGTGGCTTGAACTAAATGGTGAAAATGTACCAAATAGTAATACTCGCGCTTCAGTCAATACAGCTAATGATACCACCGTCCTCGTGTCACAAACAATTCTTCCATTGAAAGAGCAGGATACCATAAATACAATGATGTCAGTATCGGTTGGCGATCAAGGTTGCGGTCTCATTAATACTTTACCAGCTACTGAGCCCAATATTCCAGCAATCATATTCTCTGTTATAAAGATAGGTAATTGATAACCAGAGGAATAACCATAAGCTGATGTTCTCATGACATCTCAATTTTTTGTTCTTTTTTTATATAAAGGGCTCTATTAACTTAAGATGATTTCAACTCCTAGATCTAAACTGAATTTATTATTTTTAGTATCGTTGTACATCAGTACGTAAAATGATATCCAATTGTATATGTGTACTAAATTATAATCTTGTTTTACATATTGATAGTAATTATCCAATCATTTTATTCTGCACTGTCTTTGAATCTTTATCAAAAATTGATACTTTCGATTTCTTATCAAAAATTTTCATAAGGTGAGTGCAGATAGTGTTTTGGTAAGTGCACTGCAGGTCACTGGGTACCAAGTACCATCACAAGAGTAAATGGAATGTTTTCCATACTTGCTAATCAAAGATTCAATAAATTTTCTTGAAATTAACATATTTCTATGCGCAGAATCGCTAAAAAATTCCAAGAATGGTCCTGCTAACATAACAGGTTCATTGGACGGCAATTTATAGAAAATAACATGAATGTTTCCATTCAATCTGAATTACTGTCTCATCGATAATCAATTAAATGTAGATATTCGTTTATGCATACTTATAGACTTTTTAGCGAAAAGCCAGAATGCTGTATCTAGTCAAGGACAGACAGACGGACAGACACATACATAACCTCTTTTATCCTCAGTAAAAAAAGAAATGCTTTACCGGTATTGCATTAGTAAAAATCAACCCCAAAAAATATAGATACAATCCATACATTACTATTATTGTGAATGTTCTATTTCGTTCAAATATAATATACATACATTAGAAATAAGATATACGTAGCTATAGATCTTTTGTTAAATTAACAGAGCCCAAATAGACATTCATAAATACTCCAAAATCTAATAAGGGGAATGGGACAATATGTTTTACTTGTAAGATGGACTGACCAAGGGATTAAAAATGTAAAGGACACAATTAAGCGTGCTGAATCTTTTAGAAAATATCTTGAGAAGAAAGGTGGTAAATTAACTGCTATATTCTATACCTTTGGC
>CAZHFI010000037.1:0-12904 GCA_964531845.1 uncultured Nitrososphaeraceae archaeon | reverse complement strand
ATAATTATTATATCTATATATGTTGTAAAGAAATTCTACGATGCTTTCTGAAAATGTTACGAAAGTTTTTTAGATAAAATTATTTCCTATTTGATTTGTTTTGAAATTTTCTTGTTTTTATTTCCAATACAATAATATAGTTTATACCATTTTTAGCAATTTGATAGTTAATGCACATCTCTGGATTTTTACTTATACTTTGTAAACTAAACGTATTTACACTATTTGGAATGTTATTTCTTTCTTCAATTCTTGTAGGAGGTGGACCATATTTGCATACAGTATTTGCTCTTGAAAAAGAGTGTATAAAAGATATAAATTGCAATAACAATAATCACAAAAATTCAACTTCGCTTACTGTAAAAAAAGAGATTTTTGGATGTGAACATATAATCAGAAATGACGATTTTGATTATATGAACTGTACAGAATTAGATAAAGATTCCAATTTCTGGCTTCCATGTACTGATGCTAAAATAAACAATACGGAATTTTGTAAAAATTTAACGAAGAATCTAGTAGATGTAGAAGTACTTGATAAACATAAAAACCAGATACAACTTTTTAATGATACCTCAAGGCGTGGTACTATTAAAAATATAGATCCAAATCGATATATAATAAATCAGGTGAAGTATGTAAATAGTAGTAATAATCAATTTGAGTTTAGAGAAAATGATAAAGTTTCCCAGAGTTGTCTAAATAGGGGATTTGCAGATGGTGGAAGTCTTTATAATGGAAAAGACCCTACACTGTATAAATTATGCATACAATATGATGATGAAAATGGTAATAACTGTCATAAAATAACAATAAATTCAAATGAAAGAAAGACCTGTATCGTTAAAAATTATATTAGTTATGCTGCATGGTGACAATCCGAATTTATAATTGTAGCATTCAAAATGGTTAGACAAAATATAATTAGTCGTGTTAAGACAATATAAGATGATTTCATAATGTAAGATGATATTAAATCAAATGAAACAGAACTAAAAGAAATTATCAAGATTGTATGAAAACTTTTTGATCTTTATAAACTAACATACCTAATTATCTTAAAAATATGGATGTAAATGTAATAGATGAAATCAAAGTTATAGATAATAAAAAAATCATATTAGTTTATGGTGATATAACTAAAAGAAATGTAGACGCAATAGTGAATCCTGCGAATTCTCATTTAAAACATGGTGGTGGAGTGGCTGGCGCTATAGTAAAAAAAGGAGGAATAATAATTCAAATTGAAAGTGATAAAATAGGATTTGTCCCTGTAGGACAGTCGGTTATTACAACATCTGGAAATTTACCTTGTTCTGCGATTATCCACATGGTTGGTCCCCGAATGGGTGAAGGAAATGAAGACGTAAAGTTGTCTCAATCGATATTAAATACACTGTTACTTGCAACCAAGAAAGGATTCAAAACTATTTCTATTCCTGCAATTAGTTCTGGAATTTTTGGTTTTCCCAAAGAACAATGTGCCAACATTCTTTTAAATGATACTTTAAATTTCTTGTTGAATACTAAAACTTCACTTCATATTGTGGAATTTTGTATATTGGATATGAAAACATTGTATTATTTTAAAAATACAATGTTAAAATTAAAAAATGATATGCACTAAAAAATATTCACAATTGTATACATTTATTATAAAATCCATTTATTAAATTTATTCAAGATAGTTTTTATATTATTTTTGATACTTTATAGTTCTAAAAGTCAGGTTGATTCTAGACTTTGTTATTGTTCGACATTTAGGCAAACTATGCAACCAATAATTTTGTGTTTGACCTTTCATAACAAGGAGACTACCATGTTCTAACATAATGGAAATGGTTTGTTTGGTTTGTTTATGTTTAAATGAAAATTTTCGTTCTTCTCCAAAACTTAATGAAGCAATTATAATATTTTTTCCTAGGGATTTTTCATCATCACTATGCCAAGCTATGCCACTATTACCATCTTCATACAAATTTAACAAACATGAATTGAATCTGATGCCTGTTGCATCCTCTACTATTTTTTTGAGTTCTAAAAGTTCATTTGTCCATTTTAATGCTTTTCTTGATACATTTGAATATGTATACACTAAACTGGAATCACCATACCATGCAATCTTTCTTTTGGTAATTATATTTTTTCCAAAGACTATAACCTGATCATTTTTCCAACATATATTTTCCAATAAAAGTTCAAAGTATTTATTTGCTTTATCTGACTTTATCATATTTTGATAATAGATAACAATACCATCCTTTGGTAGAATATTATTTATGCAATACTCATTAAACATATTCATTATTCTTAGTGTAAAGGATCTTATTTATAGTAAAAGTAACTGAAATATCAACAAAATCCTTTTTTATATCGGAAAGTAATTTTAAAATAAACTATTATAAAAGACAGTTGATAAAACATTATCGTATTATTTTCTGAATTCATGGAAATTGATATAAAAAGAAAAAGGAATTATTTTGTTAGACACAATTAGCTCTTTTCGAATCCTTCTTTATGAATCCAATAGTAAGCTATCTTCTCTGCTCCAATCCAATAAGTCTCAGAAGCTGCATCTATAACTACTTCTTGTGTAGAATCTTCAAATCTCACATTGTGTTTGTGTAATTCAATTTTTTCACCTGTATCTACACATATCATAACTTCACCGTTTTTTTCAAGACTATTTTTTAAAGCCTGATAATTTACCATTATTTTATTATACTAATTGAGGTTTATAATGTTTTTTAAAGTTCAATCATCAAAAACAAAAAACTGTATAATATTATTGACCATAAAAATTAGATATCTTCGTGGATATATCATATATTTACAATATTATTTTTCAAGGTTTCAACAAGGATAGGAACATAATAATAGAGTTTAAATTTAGTTGGTTATACATTAATTAATTATAAAATAATTCTCTGTTAAGATAATCAAAAAACATATAAATTATTTGTGAAGCATGCATTAAAAGACAAACATGAGAGTAGAAATCAAAAAACTATCTAGTTTATTATTAATCCTGACATCTGCGATTATTTTTATTATTGGAGCAAATTATAATTCAAGTTATTCTTTAGAAAAGATTAGTGATCTTAACTTTGTTTTGCATATGGAACTAATGAAAGGTCACAACGAACAAGCTATTGCAAACAAGAAAATTGCCAATGGATTTCTAGCCGAAAAACACATAGAGCATTCATTGTACATAAATTTTGCTACTATTAAAAATTATATTTCTGATTTCTATCCCGATTTGGATAAAAAGTTTTCATCTGAATTTAATCATTTACGTTCCATGGCCAAGAATTCCACAGAATCTGAATTCATACAGGAGGTAAAGAATGCCAATAGACTCATCAATGAGATCACAAATACAGTAGTTTCATCTAGAAACTCCACGTTCACTTTGTTAACAATTGGAAAGATAATGGATACCATTTCAGTAGAATATAGCGAAGCGGTTGACAGAGATGGAAAAATACAAGATATAATAGAATATCAGGATTCTTTAGGTTTTATCTCCAGAGCCGATGATTTAATTAACCAAGTTATAGATAAAGATGATATTCTTGAAATTCAAATTAAAGAATGGAAAAAAATTGATAACTCGATTATTATAATAGAAGATAAAATTGCAAAAAAGATTCCATTTAATGGTGTTATAGATGAAATTCATAATGTTATTGATATGATACTAAAAATCACCAATAAGAGCGATGAAGTAATGTATAGCTAGAAAACACAATATGCGTATTTTTTCTATTATTTTTAAAATTTTAAAATCCACAAGTATGTCTACTAGCATCCAAACAATTTCTGTGCAATAATTCCATGTTATTATGTTTTTAATAATAAATACCTATTAACAATTACAATATCCATTTGTTGTTGTACCAAATCCAAAATATAAAGAATTAATCAATAAAATAAATTGATTGATTTCATGATATATTATATTATAAATATAATTAATGCTTTGAGATTTGTACTTTTATAAAACTACATCACCTAGCATTAGACGATAGTATTTTAGTATCTAGATTATATTAAAGGTAAATTATTAAGCAGTTATTGCAAAACTTCATGTGGATTAGAAAAGTTTATTTTCATTTTCCATTATCTTGGCAATAAATGAATGAAAAAATTCAAAATATATTAATCTTCGCTGAAATATTTTTGTAATATTCTCTCCATTTTCAAATTAATAATATCTTTGTCTTGCATGACATCTGGATGTTGCTGTTTTAAATGTTTTAATGCAAATCTAACTCTATCTCCACATAGGGTACACTTTATTTTTCCAAACATACTATATTCAATGATGATGTGTAATTAATAATTGTCTACTTTTTTAATTTTCTATTTATAGTTTCTTATATAAAGCTAAACTTATGTTATTTCCATTTCTTCGACACGAAGACCATGTTTTTTGATATATTTTAATAGATCATCATGATTATTTTCAATATTATAATATTTTTTCATTGTTTGAATTGTTTCATCATCGTATATTCTATAATTTTTAAAAAATTTTTTCTCTTTTTCCATATATAATAAAATTTTTTTTCCTAGTTAAATATTTTCTCGTAATTTTCAGTATTTTTTTCCATGTTTATGTTAAGGATAATTGTTAGGAAAAAAATTCCGTTAATTTTGTCTTGTTTATTTTTAAAAATAAACTTTATTTGATTTGCTTAATTTTCTACAACAAATGCTAATTTTACACATGTCTTATATTTGGTTATTTTTCCTGTATTGGGATCGACTTCTGCAGTCATATCACGTACCTCTACACCACGTATACCATGGATTGTCTTATATGCATCTGAAATTGCTATCTGTGCTGCATCTTCCCAACTAGTTGGTGAAGTTCCAATCAGTTCTAATATTTTTACTACTGTCATAATACATACAGGTATATTCTTGTATTTATATATTAAAAATTTTTTATGTATTTCAAAAAATATATGAAATAATGCGTTATCAATTAATTTCTAAATTTATAGTATATGTAAAAAAGTAAAAATCTTTCTTTATATGATATTATGCTATGGGAGTGGACCTTAAGCCTATCTTACCCTCTTTTCCTATAAAAGTATCAGATTTATCGGATAAGGTTGTCGCAGTTGATGCATTCAATACAATATATCAATTTCTTTCTACAATCAGAGGATATACCGGAGAGCCTCTTACTAATAATAGAGGTGAAATAACAAGTCATTTGAGTGGTTTATTTTACAGGAATGTAAATTTTCTTGCAGAAAATATCAAATTAGTTTACATATTTGATGGAAAACCCCATCAATTAAAATATCACGAAATTGAAAGAAGAAGACAGGTCAAAACTCAAGCCTTTGAAAAATATCAACAGGCATTATCTGAAGGGAAATTGGAGGATGCAAAAAAATATAGTCAAGCAACCTCTGCCATTACAGATAAAATTGTTCAGGATTCTAAAAAAATTTTAAATCTTTTAGGAATCCAGTATATTCAGGCAGCATCTGAGGGAGAGGCAACAGCAGCAAAATTAACCCAAAAAGAAATTGCATTTGTCTGTGCAAGCCAAGATTATGATTCATTATTATTTGGTGCTAAAAGGTTGGTAAGAAATCTTACAATTAGCGGAAAAAGAAAGTTACCAAATAGAAACATGTATATCAATGTTGAGCCTGAAATAATTCTTCTTGATGATGTAATTAAAGCAACTAAACTTACACAGGAACAATTAATCGATGTTGGAATACTGGTTGGAACTGATTTTAATCCTGGTGGATTTCCCGCGATTGGTCCCAAAACAGCTTTAAAATTGATTATTGAAAATGGTAGATTAGAAAATATTGAAAAGATAAAACCTATGCTTGAACAAATTCCTTACCAAGAAATTAGAGAGATTTTTTTAAATACTGTTGAAAATGATGGTGGCCTTAACGGATTGAAGCTAAAATTTGATAATCCAGATAATGACAAAATTATAAAATTTTTATGCGATGAAATGAGTTTTTCACAAGAAAGAGTAAAAAATGCATTAGAAAAATTGGAGAAAGTAAAACAAAAAAAAAATCAATCTCTTGAAAAATGGTTTGGATAATAATAACATCGTTGTTATCATAATCAATTTTTATAGCTATCTTTAAGTTCCCTCCTTTTGATCTCGATCCTTTTTTCACTTGACATTCTCTCTAGATTATAATTATTCATGTCAACAAATTTTAAACCCTCCGCAAGAATTGGATGGACATTCTTAATACTATTGAACATAGATTGACATACTTGACGATAGTCAACATGTCCTTGAGGTAAAGTCCTTAGTTCAATCATATGACAGGCTTCCCTTAGATTTAGTTTGATAAAATACGGATACCTATATGCAAAATTAACTACATACTGAGCTTCTTCTGGTAATTCCTTTGATATGGACTCATAAGCTTCTTTACTTTTATACATACAATCTTTGTACTCTGAATCTATTCCAAAGTCCGCTATTTCTTTTGGAAGGTCGTATCCATGGTTCGTAGTCAGCAATTGTCTTTCCAAGGTTAGAATTCTGTGTCTATGTAAATCCCTAAATATTCCATAATTTGTAAACAATTCAAAAACATATTCAACCATCTCAAAGGCACGTCCCGGCCTATGTCTTCGATTTTTCCTCAACATAGTATACGATTTAATTATTTGACTTCTTTCCTCTGATGAAATAGATTTGATGTATTCACGGATAGTCTCTAAAGATTGTCCAACAGCATGTTCATACAAAATTGCTGAAGAAACATTTATTTCTGCTTTTATATTATCTTCAAATTCAATTAATTTAACATTTTCTAAATTTTCATTTAAATCAATCTTTTTCAAATGATGTAATGCTAGGTGGCTAATTGATTTTTTTGTATTCTTAATATAATTTTGTAGAGATTTTCCATATTCATTTTTAGCTCTATTTACAAAAGATGGTAAAATAAGATTTAGTTCATTAAAAAGGTCATTTCCAATACAATGTATTTCATCAAGTTCAGAAGCATATGATTTGGATAAAAGGTATTCAAATGCTCTTCCATTTCCGGTTATTCCAATATTGGTCAATGTCGATGCTGGTAAAAGATTTCTCAACAAGTCTAGGGATTTTGCCTTTATTGTTTGTCGGTAAATCCGATTGGCAGATTCAAAATCGTTGTTGTTTTTTAGATTGTTATATTTTACTTCTTGTTTTAGTTCATGATCAAAGAAGAGATGATTATCTATTGGATCTATTTCGGAAAGATACTTTTGTAATGGTTCTAAATTTTTTGAATATGTTTCAAAATCTAGGTTACAACTTTCAACATATAAATCATAATAAATTGAATTTATAATATTTTTCTCATTTAAAAATAAATATTTTCCGTTAACTTTTTTATCATATGACACATATCTGGATGATTTTTCTAGATAAGATAAACCGATTCTTTGGTCTTCTATAAATTTAGCTGCAATATTTGAAATACCTTCTATACCTACTTGTGCTTCTCCTAATTCTGCTACCGAATCATCACCGTATTCAAGAAATACTTTTTTATAAAATTCTTCCCCTCTATTTGGATTATTAGCAAATTCATCTAGAAATATCCTACGCATAGTTTTGTTGGTCCTAGAATAACGAGACATCAGTGCACCTCTGTCAACCTGTTTCGGAGTAATTATGGCAAAGATAGTTTTATCAGCATTTGAAAAATGAGACAATAGTATTTTTTTCTCTTTATCAGAAAAATTTTCGATTGTATCCATTTTGTAATAAAGATATTATATCATTTTATTAATCTATTTTATCTCCAAGTATTAGAAGTAGAACCAATCAAAACAGAGGTTTAACTGCAGCAGATATTGATATCTTTTAAAATGGTTGCTAGATATTAAAATTTAAATTAAAAAAATAATAAAATTTAAGGAAAAAGTTAACCTTCTTCCCAGCCTACTTTGAAAAGTCCGTGTTTCTTTAATGGTATCGGTTGACCTGGAGTATAATCCATTGGTCTCATCCAAAAGATTGCTTTTGTTGGGCAAACACCTATGCATGCACCATCAGAAATACATCTTTCTGGATAAAAGACGAATGCTTTACCTCTTTTCCAACCTTCAACTGGTTTTACTCTCAGTACATCTGGACCAAGAGCTGTACAAATTTCTACACAGAGAGCACAACCTATACAGTGCTGCTCACTAACATCTGGAAGTATTGCTACTGGCATTTAATTCACTGAATGACGATCCTTACTTAAAGTATTTAAACCCTATGCTATATCTATAACGCTGATATAAAATAGACTTTACAAATGATCGTTAAATTGATATTATAGTCATCGTTGAATTTTCAGTTATATTATTATCATCAATAAATCCCGATGTTGCTGCAACTATATATAATGCAGGCTTTGTTGATTTATAGGTACATTCTTGCATATCAAATGTAGATTTACATGGAGAAGCATTTTTTTTAAAATATACTAGTTGACCATGTTCATCAAACCACATTAGATCCAGATTATATTGAATATTTAATAACCATAAAGAATACAGGTCTGATTTGTCATATACCATAATTAATCCCTGATCAAATGATAACTTATCATTACGAAACATCAACCATCTTTGTTTTTCAGTCTGGGTTTTGGCAATTTCAACACTTATTGGTGTTTCATCTATTTTGATAGTTCCTTTTTTAAAGGTTATTTGTTTATTTTTTATATCATCCGGTATAAATACAAGTCCTAAGATACCTATTATCAATGTTGCAATAATTGTTGGTAAAAGAACAGCCTTTTTACTTGCCAAATTAACTTGATTATTTAAATTGTTTTATTGATTTGAATTTTACTGGTAAGTTAATCTTTTTTTTCAATTATTTCGTGTATCATTTCGTTGTATGCCTTTTTAATTTCATCAATTGATGATTCGTCTTCTAATGTGGAAATATCAGTAATAGGAGAATTATTACAAATTGATTTTAACAATCTACGCATAATTTTTCCGCTTCTTGTTTTTGGCAACTTATCTACAAAATATATTTTATCTGGAATTGCGATTGGTCCCACGTTATTTCGAATATGATTCATTAAGGTGGATTTCAAATTATCATTCACAGTGAAATTTGAACGGAGTACAACAAATGCGTTTATAGATTCTCCTTTTGTTTTGTCAGGTTTACTGGTGACTGCCGCTTCTGCAACGGATTCATGTGATACAAATGCACTTTCTAATTCCATTGCTCCTAACCGATGTCCTGCTACCTTTAATACATCATCGGACCTTCCCAAAAGCCACAAATAGTTATCATTATCAATTACTGCATAATCTCCTGCAAAATAGACATTATCAAATTTTTTCCAATATGTATTTTCATATTTTTCATTATCATTCCATAACGTCATGAGCATTCCTGGCCATGGTTTTCTAATTACAAGATATCCTTTTTTATTATTCTCTAACATTTTTCCTTCTTCATCTACAACAACAATATCAATGCCAGGAATTGGAAGAGTAGCTGAACCTGGTTTCATTGTGATATTATCTAGTCCAGGACATTTGCTAATCAAAATACCGCCAGTCTCTGTTTGCCACCAAGTATCAACTATAAGACATTTTTCTTTTCCAATGATTTTGAAGTACCACAACCATACCTCAGGATTTATTGGTTCGCCAACTGTTCCTAAAAGCCTTATTGTAGATAAATCAAAAGAATTAGGAATATCATCACCATGTTTCATATACATTCGTAATGCCGTAGGAGTCGTATACAGAATTGTTGCACCATGTTTTTCAACTATAGACCAGTATCTATCTGGATGGGGATAGTCAGGAGCTCCTTCATAAATTATTTGAGTAACACCATGCATCAGTGGTGCATATGCTATGTAGCTATGACCAGTGACCCAACCTATGTCAGCAGTACAAAAAAATATATCTTGATCGTTAAATTCAAAAACCCATTTTGCCGTAGAGTATATGTGGGTTAAATATCCCCCTGTTCCATGTACAACTCCTTTTGGTTTTCCAGTAGTCCCTGAGGTATAAAGTATGAACAATGGATGTGTACTTTCAAGCTCTTCCGGTGGACAATAACTTGGAACATCTTTAACAATTTTCGACCATAAAACATCATTTTGATTTAAATTAATTTCATTATTAGTTCTTCTTAATACGACCACATTTTTAATAGATGGAGTAGATTGAATCGCCTGATCAACTAATTTTTTAAGCTCCAAGAATTTACCTCGTCGATATCCACCGTCTGAGGTTATTACAATTTTAGATCCAGCATCATTTATTCTGTCTGCCAATGCCTTGGAGCTAAAACCAGAGAATACTACATTATGAATAGCACCAATTCTTGCACAGGCCAGCACAGCAATTATTAATTCCGGAACCATTGGAAGATAGATTGTTATTCTGTCTCCTTTAGAAATTCCAAGGTTTTTTAGTGCATTTGCAAATCTATTTACTGCTAAATAAAGTTGATAATATGTAAATGAATGACTGTCTCCATTCTCTCCTTCCCATATTATAGCAACTTTATTTTTTCTATCAGAATTGACATGTTTATCCAGACAATTTACAGATGCATTAATTTTTCCACCTACAAACCATTTAGCATAAGGAGGATTCCAATCCAATACTTTATCCCAATCTTTAAACCATACCAGTTCTTTTGCTTGTTTATGCCAGAAAGATTGAAGGTTTTCCAGTGCTTCATATCTTATTTTATCTATTTTTTTACCACTAAAATTTATTTTTATATTTTTGCTGTCCTCATAAATCTTGGATAATTCCATATAGATGTCCTGTACTTTAATGTTATGAAATAAAAACAAAAATAAACTTTTATTTTCCGTAGATCCCTAATGTTGATAATCAATCATTATTGTTTATCCATCGAATAGAATTTTGTTATGATACAATCTGACAATATATTAAAATAAATAAATTGAATGGATCTAATTTGTGAAATACAGAAGTAGAACAGAAATTGTAGCAATGATACTAGAAGCAGCGAATGGAGGAGCAACCAAGACAAAAATTATGTACAAAGCTTTCCTAAGTTATGCTCAATTGAGAGAATATCTTTCTGTTCTTATAGAAAACAATTTGTTAGAATACTTAGAAGGCTCACAAGCATACAAAACTACTGAAAAAGGCATAAACTTTTTAAAAATGCACAACGAGATCGGAGAATTGTTACAAACACCTGCCAATAAATTCTAATACCATTTTTCTTTTTTTATTGTTAAAGTTATTTATTATAGATTAGAAATATTATAACATAATTATAAAATATTTGTCTTGCCTAACTAAAAAGATCGCTTAATAAAAAAATATAATTATTTTGAAATTACCTGTTCTAGCCAATTTGATTCATTTTCTATGGCATCATCATTTGATGTTGATTTGGTGGTCTTAATATTAGGTGTAACAGAGGTATCTTCTGGTAAAGGGAGGTTTATAGCGACTTGTTCAGATTCTATTTCAACTTCTGAAACATTTGGTAAAATATCAGCTTCTTTTTCAGTTTTATTATCCTCTATAGCTGAAGATATGCTTTGTGTGCCATTTGCAGTCATGACTGTATTTTGTAAATTCTGCTGTTCTAATCTATTTTTAATATTTTGAATTTCTTCTTTTTCCAAGTTAATTCTATCTGATAAATCTTTTGTATGTAAATTCACATGTTGATATGCATCTTCAGTTATTTCGTTACTTCGATATTGCAGTTTGGCATCAAACAATGCAGCTTTAATATTAATTGAATCATTATCCAATTCAATCAGACGTTGATTTAATTTTTCATTGATTTCTTTTTCAGTTTCTTGTAAATCAAGTAACCTTTTTTCGTATTTAGTATATACAATTTGTGCATCTTCTTTCATGATATCGTCTTCTGATGAAACAATATCTTGAAGTGCCTTTATTCTTTTTAGGATCAAATTTTTTTGTCTGAATAATTTTTGAGCATCTAATCTCCATCGTGGAATGTAAATTACAAATTCTCCCTGAACTAATAATTGTTCATACAATAATTGTTTTAATCCAGCATGACCGCAATCAACACTTACAGATTCGATTGAACCGTCTGTATCAGTTATTACGCCTATCACATTTCCCATTTTAGTACCGTACATATCTTTAACTTGTTTTCCGATAAACTCGAGCTTTATTTCGCTCATGTAAAAATTTGAGAATTTAGGTATAATGAGACTAATGTTAAAAAAATTACATTGTTTTGTTAGTTCATTTTATGTTAATCTTTCATTGATATTTGATAATATCAAGGTATAAATTTTATAATATCAGGTTTTAATTTATAAAATATAATGGTAAAAGGATTATTTGTTGTTGGAGTGGGTCCCGGTTCACCTTTATATTTAACAGAGATTGCAAAAGAAGCGGTTAAAAAATCTCAATATATTATTGGTTACAAATATACACTTCAGGCGATTGAAAATGTAATTGACAGAAATCTACAGAAGGTTTATGAAGTGACAATGAAAAATCAGGAAGAAATATACCAACAGGTTTTTAAAAATATGTCAGAGGAAGAATTCTGTTTAGTACCATTTACAGGTGATGTCAATTTTTCAGAATCTGAGGTAGTTGATCGGTTGGTACAAATTTTTGGAGATGCGAATGTAAAAATAATACCAGGTATTAGTTCTATACAGATAGCATCATCAAGATCAAAGGTGCCTCTTGATAAATGCTATATTGTTACTTTTCATGTAACTGGAGATATAGAAACTAAGAAATTAGAGTTAATTAAGGCTGTTGTAGATGGCAGAAGTGTTATTTTATTACCAAGACCATGGCATAATAACCCACAAAAAAATTTTATGCCATCAGAAATAGCATTTTTTTTAAAAGAAAATGGAATTGA
>CAZHFI010000036.1:0-13005 GCA_964531845.1 uncultured Nitrososphaeraceae archaeon | reverse complement strand
GATAACGACATTAAATCTACATTTAGTGTCCTTACATTGATATCTATCTTTCCTAAGGCTTGAACAGCATCGGTGTGAAAGATCAGTGATTTATTCTTTGTTTTTGCCAATTTTACCAACTCTTCTATTGGTTGAATTGTTCCAACCTCATTATTTGCAAGCATTATGCTAACCAATCCTGTATTTGGTTTAATTGCCTCAACCATATCTTCTACACGTATATATCCATCATTTGTGACTGGCAAATATGTTATATTAAAATTATCATTTTCCAAATATCTGCAACATTCTAAGACTGCATCATGTTCTATCGAACTAGTTATTATGTGATTTATACGAGGATTTTGGTGTCTTATTTTATAAGCCATTCCAGATAAAGCTAAATTATCAGATTCTGTACCACCAGAGGTAAATATGACCTCGTCAATCCTAGAATTAATGAGTTTAGATATTCTTTTTCTGGCAATCTGTATCATATTTTTTGATTTTCTTCCTAGTGCATGAAGTGAAGAAGGATTCCCATATTCTAATTCAATATTTTTTATCATCTCCTTTAATACTTTTTTATGAATCGGTGTTGATGCTGCATTATCTAAATATATTATAGGTTTGGAGTCATTTAACATCTAAATCAGTCCATATTTCATTTAACACTATCAACCCACCATTTTTGTATCCACCAATATCTATGGTAACATATTTAAACCCAAATTTTTTAATATCATTATCCAATTTTACCAATTTTTTGACATCAAATAATTTTTTCATTTCATTTAAATCAGTTTCTATCCTTGCAATTTCATCATGATCTCTTACCCTAACATGTTTTATATCAAATATGAATTTAATCAAATTCTCAGCTCTTTCAACCCTATCCAATTTTTCTTTTGTAATTATGTCTCCAGTGGGGATTCTTGACGCAAGACAAGAATTGGAAGGTTTATCATATACTGAAAGATTATACTTTTTTGCTATATCTCTTATTATTCTTTTATCAAATTTTAATTCAACCAATGGGTGTTTTATTCCATTATTATCTAATGCCTTAATACCGGGTCTGTAATCGTTTAGATCTTCAATATTTGTTCCATCTACAATATTGTCTACATTATTTTTTTCCCCAAAATCAAGCAGATACTGACTAAGTTTATTTCTGCAGTAAAAACATCTATTTTTATCGTTTTTAATAAAATCGGGATCTTGTAATTCGTCATATTCTATAATAACATGTTTTATATTTATTTCCTGGGCAACTTTTTGAGAAGTCTTAAGTTCCTCTTCCGCCAATGTTTTGTAATTTGCAGTAATCGCTATTGCCTTTTCTTGTAAAGCAGTTTTTGCACCCAGTGCAACCACTGCGCTATCTACTCCTCCAGATAGTGCTATTAGCACACATTGTTTGGTATTTTTCTCAAACCATTGGACTAGGTCTTTGAGATAGTTTTCAGCTCTCAAAAATCTCTTACCTCATTATTGACCTTCTCGATAATTTGTGCCATTATTTTATCATGTACCATTTTTATCGGACCATTTTTCTTATTCGCAATTTCTTTAATTTGATCAAATTCAGGTTTTATACTGATAATATCTCCGTCAATGTCCTTTTTAATGTCTATATCTACCATGAATTCATCATTTTCAATTATGACTGGAACAGTGATTCTTATTTTGGGAATTTTTACTCTATTAATTCCTTGAATTCGTATTCCTCCTGTACCGGACTCATTAAATAATATTTTTAAAACGATATCTTTCTTTTGATGGTCCGCTAGAACCCGGATAATTGTTGCAGGACGATTTTTTTTTGTTATTGCAGAGATCAAGGATACATCAAAAACTCCAATTTTACTTAGTTTTTCTATAATATTTCCTAATATTTCACCAGAAATATCGTCCACATTAGTTTCAATTAATAAAATTTTTTCTTCCATATAGGTTAATGACTGTGGAGCCTTGCCAATTGTTACCTTTGTTGTATTTGCAAAATCTTTAAATTGTTTACAACCAATTCCATATCCCGTATTTATAATACTACATGCAGGATAATATTCAATACATTCGGACACTAAATTTACTAATATCGCGGCTCCTGTAGGGGTAGTTAATTCTCCTTCAATGGCTCCTTCCAAAACAAATGGCTTATTTTTAAAAATCTCCAAAACAACATTGGTTGGATTCGATACTAATCCATGTGAAAATTTTGTAATTCCGTTTCCTACCGCAATATTAGTACATACTATTTTATTTTCCAGAAAATCCAAATCCTGTAGTGCAACAGCACTCCCTACTAGGTCTACAAATGTATCAATGCTAGAAGTTTCATGTAAGTGAACTTTTTTAATATCTTGACCATGAATTTTCGCCTCTGCCTTCAATATTGTTTTAAAAGAATTTAATACTAACACTTTGGATTTTTGTTTCAAATTTAGATGATCACAACAATCTGAAAGATTTTTGTACATTTCTAATCCATTTCTTGAAGTTAGTTTTTCTTCAATTTCAAGATATAACTTTGTGCCAACAAAACCATTAGACTTGGCTTTTTTAAATTCTACTTTCTTGATTTCAGTTTGCTCTAAATAATATTGACAAGATTTAATCGCCTCAGTTACTTTATTCTTGTTTGCTCCTAAATCTATTAATGAAGAAAGAAACATGTCTCCAGAAATACCCGCTATTTGACAATCTATTATCATTATATATTCATTAAACATTAAGGTATCTCTAAATTGATATCTATCTAATTTTAATTTACACAAAAATGTGGACAATGATATGACTCTAAACTGTTAATTTAAGAAAATTATAAGTAATCCCTTTAACGAATAATTCAGATGACAATTACCGTTATAGGGTCAGGAAAAGTTGGAGCTTCTGTAGCATTAAATTGTGCTTTAAGGGAATTGGGTGATGTTCTTCTTTTGGATATAGTTCAAGGATTACCTCAAGGTGAATCAATGGATATTAATCATCAATTATCTGAACGTGGTTCAGACAGTTACGTGAGAGGCTCAAATAATTATGAAGATATGAAAGATTCTGAATTTATCGTTGTAGTTGCAGGAGTTGGTAGGAAACCCGGGATGACTAGAATGGATTTACTTAAAATCAATTCTGACATAATCGCAGATGTATCATCCAAAATATCTACATATTCACCAAACGCCACTGTCATTGTTGTTACCAATCCTTTGGACCCTATGACTTACCTTACCATTAAAAAAACAGGATTTAAACATAACAAGGTTATTGGAATGGGAGGGATGTTAGATTTATCGAGATTTAAGAGTTTTATCCATGAGTTTACTGGAGTTTCTAGGTCTTCTATTAGTGCAATGGTTATCAGCGAGCACGGTGAAAATATGCTCCCTTTGACGCGCTTTTCATCGATTGGTGGTATTCCACTGCCTGAATTCATGTCAGATTCAAAGGAAAAGCTAAATGAAATCTTTGAAAAAACTAAAAATGTAGCTGCAGAGGTGATTGCTTTAAAAGGAGCAACAGTATACGCGCCAGGAAATGCAGTAGCAACGATGATTGAGAGTATCAAAAAAGATAAGAAATCCGTTATACCTGTTTCAGCAATGCTAAATGGGCAGTACGGATTTGAAAATGTATGTATTGGTGTTCCTGTTGTGTTAGGAAAAAATGGAATCGAAAAGATAGTGGAAATAAACCTTAATGAATTTGAAAAAGGAATTTTTACAAAAGGTATAGCCAGTGTTAAAGAAGCAATAAAATCATTACAAATTTAAAAGATTTTATTTTTTTTATACATTGTTGGATTTAAAATCCTTATTAAATGACTTTTCGAAAGGTATATTGACTGTCGATGAAATTCAAAAACGTTTTACACTTTCATATGTCGACCATGTGGGAAATGAAATCGCAAAATTGGATACTTACAGAGATTTCAGAAAACATATTCCAGAGATGATATATGGGGAAAGAAAGGTTTTATCAGATATTATACAGATTATTGAAGTACTAATAGATAAAAAAAGTTCAATACTTGTTACTAGGCTAGAAGAAAATAATTTAAGAGAATTAAAAATATATCTATCATCAAAAAAATATTTCTTTGAACAAGGAGTAAATAGCTCTGCCATTCTAGTACATAAAAATCGACGTCTAGATAAAAAAAAATATGGAAGAATTGGAATCATATGTGCTGGTACATCAGATATTCCTGTTGCAGAGGAAGCTAGACTTGTTTCAAAAGCAATGGGCTGTGAGTGTATACGGAGTTATGATGTCGGTATTGCCGGGATTCATAGATTATTTCCTGTTTTATCAAAAATGTTAAAATCAAATGTTAAGTCAATTGTGGTCGCAGCGGGAATGGAAGGTGCATTAGCTTCATTTGTATCTGCATGTGTGGATATTCCCGTGATTGGGGTTCCAACTTCAATCGGTTATGGTTTTGGTTCCAATGGTGTGGGCGCACTTGCATCAATGCTACAGAGTTGTACACTTGGTTTATCCGTAGTCAATATAGATAATGGAGTAGGTGCTGGGGCTTTTGCATCATTGATAGCATTAAATTCAAAAAAATAACGATACGATTATTTGAATATTTTCAAAAATTCGCTATTCTTAATAGATAAAACGTTTATAAGTGCTTCTTATGTTCACGCTTTCTAATCTTTAAGGTAGTGGAGAATAGTTAATAATGAATTACATACGTACTCTGAAAAGGATTAGACAGAGCAAGACTAATTATCATAAAAGAGCTGCAGTCTTATTAAGTCATAGTCCTTTTATTACAATTAAAATTAGTAATCAAAATATTGCATCACAACTTGTAATGCCAAAAATTACTGGAGATGCCATTATAACTTCAGTACATAGTAGAAATCTAATGGGTCTAGGATGGAAAGGTTCACTTAATAGTCTTCCTGCATGTTATTTAACGGGATTTTTGCTAGCAAAAAAATCTTTAAAGAATGGTGTTGACAGAGCAATTCTATATATTGGAAATGATGTTTTTACATCCCGCATTGCTGCATGCGTAAAGGGAATCATTGACGGCGGACTTTCAGTTCCTGCTTCTAAAGAATCGTTACCAGAAGAAAATAGAATAAATGGTTCACATATTGTTGAGTATGCAAAAATTCTAAAAAATGACCAGGAACGATATAAAACATTTTTCTCCGGACTACTTAAAAATGGACTAGAGCCAAATGCATATGATAGCCATTTTGAAGAAATTAAAAGTAAGATTCATGAATCTAATAATCAATCAAAATCAGATGAGGTAGGAGTGGAAAATAATAATGAGTAAATTCACTAGACCAAGTCAGTCTAGACAGGAAAAACAAGTTGAATGGAAGCCTAGAACAACCCTTGGACAAATGGTTGCGTCTGGAAAAATAACATCAATGGATCAAATCTATGAGAATGGTATGAGAATTCAGGAACCAGAAATTGTCAAGCATCTCTTACCTGATATTAAAAGTCACGTGGTACATGTAGGTATAGTGCAGAAACAGACCGATGCTGGTGAAATGACGAGGTTTGCCGCACTAGTTGCAATTGGGAATGAGGCTGGATGGTTTGGAATAGGTACAGGAAAAGCAGCACAGATGCGTAACTCGATTGACAAGGCAACAAATTCGGCTTATTTGAATGTAATTCCTATCAAACTAGGCTGTGGAAGTTGGGAGTGTCGATGTACACAATATCATTCTATTCCATTTAAAGTAAGTGGCAAAGGTGGAAGTGTTACTGTAGAGGTGGTGCCAGGTCCACGTGGATTGGGGTTAGTAGCAGGGGAAGATATAAAGACTCTGTTACGTTTGGCCGGTTTGAAGGATGCATGGACAAAGACCTTTGGTTCAACAAGTACAATGTCATCAACTGCAATTGCAATTTTTAACGCTATTAGGAATACCTACAAATCAGGGTGAAATGGAGTTTGGCATATCTTGTATTGCGCATAAAAGGTTTGGTAAATATACCATATTGGGGAATAACAACCCTGACCAATCTTAATTTAAATAAAAAATTTAATGCAACACTAGTACCAGAAAATTCGCAAACATTGGGAATGTTACGTAAGGTAAAGGATTCTATTTCTTGGTATAAAGCAGACAAAGAGATCATAAAAGATTTATTAGAACAAAAAGGAAAAAAAAACGGGAAAAAATCAATAACAGAATCTGACCTACCCGAAAAGTTCGCTACATTTGATGCTATTGCAGAGGCTCTATCATCTGATGAGATAAAATTATCAGAAATCGAGTCAATAAAACCATGGTTTACTCTAAATCCTCCCAAAGGTGGTTTCAAACGAAAGACAAAAAAACAATTTTCACAGGGTGGAATTTTGGGTGAAAATAGTGAACTAATTGGTATCGTTCGAAGGATGTTGTGAGCTATGTTGTTTACGATGATTATAAATATAGTGGGTTGCAGAAGAAAAATTACCGGAGGTTATACACAAGACAATGGCTACTAGGTTTAGAAAGATAAGAAGACAAAGAGGGTCCCGATATTGCGGTTGGGGTCAAATTGGACAACATCGCCAATCTGGGTCCCGAGGTGGTATTGGACAAGCGGGAAAACATAAACATTTCTGGATAAGGACAATAAAAGAAGATCCTAATCATTTTGGGCACGACCCTCTGGTATCACTGGGTACTCGTGTTAGCAAATGGGTAAATATTAAGGATTTAGATTCTATATTTGATAAATACGGCAAAACTGAAGATGGCAAGTCTGTCATTGATCTAACTTCACTTGGTTACCACAAACTACTGGGAACTGGTACCATTATAAGTCCATATACAATAAAAGTGGAATCTGTATCTAATAATGCTAAACAAAAGATTCTAGACGTAGGCGGCCAGGTAGTTAATAATGAGTAATACCAAATCTGAGGGTATATTTAAAAAACTCATAAAAACTACTTCAAGATACATTCCTCAAGTAGAAAAACCTAAAAAGAAAATTACTTTAACAGAAAAATTAGTTTGGTCGGGTATAGCCCTATTTTTATATCTTATTATGGGTCAGGTTCCTCTTTACGGTGTTACCGATGAACCGAAATTTGATTTTTTGGCATTTGCAAGAGTAATTTTTGCAGCACAACAGGGAACTATTCTTGAACTTGGTATTGGTCCGATAGTTACAGCGGGGTTGTTGATGCAATTACTAAAAGGTTCAGATATATTGAAACTTAATTTTAAAGATCCTGATGATAGAGCGCTTTTCACATCTGCAACAAAAATTGTAACAATTGCAGTAATCATCGCTGAAGGTGCTTTGTACGGTGGCAGTGTATACGGACCATTGGTTTCATCACATTTTTTCATTCCAATTATTATTGCTCAATTAATATTTACTAGTGTTATTGTAATGTATCTGGATGAACTAGTACAAAAAGGGTGGGGACTTGGATCAGGAATTAGTCTTTTCATTATGGCAGGTGTTGCACAAACTGTATTATGGAGTTTATTCAATCCGCTTCCAGGACCCACAGGAAGTCCAGTAGGTCTATTTCCATTCATAGCAGATGCATCGGTGAATGGAAATATTCAAGATATCTTCTTCAGGTCAGGGCAACTACCAAGTCTCTTTGGATTGGCACTTACGGGAGGGATACTGGCGTTACTTATTTATGTGCAAGGAATTCATGTTGATATTCCAATTGTTTCTACCAAGTATAGAGGTTTTACTGCTGTATATCCAATCAAACTGTTATATACCTCTAACATTCCTGTCATTTTAACTACCGCTCTTGTTGCTAATGCTGTATTTATGGGTCAGATGTTATGGGCAAATTATAATCCACAAAATGATAACCCTATTTTTAATTATATCGCACAGTACGATCCGTCACAATCTCAATCTCCTATAGGTGGTATTTTGTACTATCTTAGTACTCCAAGGGGGCTTGATCTGGCAGTACAAGACCCTGTCCGTGCTGTGGTGAATGTTTTATTGTTGACTACGATAATTACCATCTTTGGTAGATTGTGGGTGGAATTGGGTGGTTTATCTCCAAAAGCTGCAGCAAAGAATCTTTTAGATGCTGATGTTCAAGTTCCTGGATTCCGTAGGTCTGAGGGTTCTGTACAAAATCTTTTAAGTAAGTATATTCCAGCAGTCACAATAATTGGAGGTATTTCTATTGGATTATTGGCGTCTATTTCTGACGTTCTAGGTGTATTTGGTGGTGGTATAGGTCTGTTACTTATGGTTGATATTCTTATAAATTACTATAATCTATTAATAAGAGAAAAAGTAGATACAAATATGCCAAGACTGGCGGCTCTAATTGGAAGGAAAGAATAACAAAAAAGTCATAATCGTAGTTGGAATTCCCGGGGTGGGAAAAAGCACGATTGTGAAAAAAGTAGTGGACAGTTTAAATGAAAAAAAGATTAAAACTATTGTTGCCGTATTTGGGTCATTGATGCTAGATGAAGCTAGCAAAATAAATATCCCAAATAGAGATCAAATAAGAAAATTGCCTCTATTAGAACAACACCTTCTCCAAGAAAAAACTGCCAAAAATATAGCTTTAATAGAATCTGATATTGTTATTGTGGATACACATCTTTTTATTCGAACCAGTTCTGGTTACTATCCTGGCCTGCCTAGCAATTTGTTAGAAATTATAAAACCTAGTAACTTGATTCTGATATTGGCAGATTCAATCGAAATACATGAAAGAAGATTGGCTGACAAGTCCAGAAATAGAGATGTGACTTCCATCGAAGAAATCGAATTTGAGCTTTCTATATCTAAAACAATGCTATCTACCAGTTCGATAATCTCCGGTGCTCCATTTAAGGTGATTTCCAATCATAATGAAAAAGTTGATGAAGCGGTTTCCATGTTTTTAGAAACCATTCTTACTGATTATCAACAGAAATAAAAATTGTAGTTAATTAATTAAAATAGCATTTTCTAGAATTTTTAATTATATTAAGTTCACCAAGTCATCTACGTAATTTGTTAATTATATTATATATTTTATTTAAAAAATTTTTATCCACTCTCAAAAAATATTACATGGTAATTATTTTTCAATTGTAATTAATATATTTACTAAAGTTATCCACTAATCTAACAAATATATTAAGATAATTGCAAAAAATCAATATATATCGTCAATTGTGAAAGATTTATAGATAATTAATATGATATTTCATTTGATATCTATGCAAAGGAATAAATAAATTTGTAATAAATAAAACAGATAAAATTGAACTATTTTGATATTTTCATAATGCAAATTCCTGGCTTAACACCACATTATACTAAACATCCCATATTTCCCGACCTCTTTACAGCAATGATTGTCGCATCGATTATTTCGATTGGTCTAAACTTTGCTGTATCTTTGTTGCGGAAGAAAACAACGGATATTGAAAAAATGCAAAAAATTGCAAAAGAATCAAGTGAATTTGGTAAAAGCTATCGAGATGCTATTAAAAAACAAGACAAGACTAGAATAAATGAACTGAAAAAACAACAGGCTTATTATACAAAAATGAGTTTGGAAATGCAACAACAGCAAATGCGACCAATGATGCTCTATATGATTCCCTCACTTCTGTTGTGGACTCTTGTTTTTCCACAGATTTTTGGTGCTACTGTTGCCCTTTCTCCAATTCACATTCCGTATATTTCATGTAGTGATGAAAATGTAAAAATTGATACTCAGTTAGATGATAAGGGACAGCACAAAGGAGCATGTAATGTTCCAGGTGAAGTATTTTTATGGGGTTGGTTCTTGATAACATCTTTTGCCACTACTGGGATTATTACCAGAATTACAAAAACCGGATTACCTACAATGTCATTATCTTAAAATAGTGTCACGATTTTGAATAAAGATCTTTTGTCTGGTACAACAAAACGAGTAAATAGTATAGTTATATCTGGATATCCTGCAGTAGGGAAAACAACAATAGCTAAAGAAATTGCACAGGAATTTGGATATACTCTATACAATGGAGGTGATATACTTAAAATGATGGCTTCTGAAAAAGGATACAAAATATCTGGCAATGATTGGTGGGATAAAAAAGAAGGCCAAAATTTTATGATGGAAAGGGAATCTGACCCATCATTTGATATTGAAGTCGATAAAAAGTTAATCGATTTGGTTCGTTCAGGCAATGTTGTAATCACAAGCTATACTTTACCATGGCTTGTTCCCGAATCTATCAAAATCTGGTTAAAGGGGTCAAGACGCAATAGGGTAAAAAGAATGGCAAACCGAGATAATTTGTCATATTTGGAGGCTAAGGACGTCGTACAACTAAGAGATGATGGCAATACAAGAATATATCGCGATTTATATGGATTTGAATTTGGAAAGGATCTAACGGTATTTGATTTTGTTCTTGATACCGATCTATTAAAACTGGATTCAATAATAGAGATAACAAAGAATATAATTATGCACATCTCGATTGATACTTGATCCAGGTGGTAAAAATTTGAAAATTTTTGATCTACCACAATTTAGGAATTTAGTCTGGATAAATCAAAAAGATGATCTTAATAATATTGATTCGTTGACAAGTACAAAATATGGGTGTAATCCGGAAAATAGACCTATAAACATTTTATTGGATTATGGTTTTATACCTCTAGATAAACCACCAGGACCCACCAGTCATGAAGTGGCAGCATGGGTAAAACGTATTTTAGAAATTGAGAAAACTGGGCATAGTGGAACACTTGACCCAGGAACAACAGGACTTTTACCAATGGGACTGGGTGAGGCTACAAAGGCCCTCTCTGTTTTGTTAATTGGACCAAAGGAATATTATGCATTGGGAAGATTACACGCTTTTATTGATACGAATGAAATAAAATCTATACTCCAGGAATTTAAAGGCGAGATCTATCAACGTCCTCCTCAAAGGTCTTCGGTAAGACGAGACACCAGAAAAAGAAGTATATATGAACTGGATCTTTTAGAAAATATTGATAGACTAGTGTTACTGAGAGTTTTATGTCAATCTGGAACATATGTAAGGAAGTTGATTTACGATATAGGTGAAGTACTTGGACCTGGAGCAACGATGGTTGAACTGAGAAGAACACGAGTCAGTCATTTGTATGAAAAAAATGGATTAGTAAAATTACATGATTTGTACAATGCCTATCAAATCTATAAAGAAACAAAAGATGAAACAAAACTAAGACAAATAATTCAACCAATCGAACACTGTCTCATTGATCTACCATCTGTGATTATTAGAGATACCGCTGTAGATGCACTATGTCATGGAGCTCCACTAGCAGTTCCAGGAATAATGTGTGTTTCAGATATCATAAATCTTGGAAATATGGTTGCAGTTTATACTTTAAAAGGAGAAATTGTTGGGTTTGCAGACTCTGTTATGGACATGGACCAGATAAAGACAAATGCAAAAGGAATTGCGTTTACAATGAAAAGACTGATTATGAAACCAAATACTTATCCAAAAGCTTGGAAATAAATTCACCTGAAGAGAATATTATTGTTCTTTCTAACCTCAGATCCTTTGAACCAATTGTCTAATCTAGCGTTTCTCCAACACCGGGCATTGTTCTATCTAGTTTGGCTATTTTTTTGGCAAGGTTTTCCATAGTTCCGGGAACATGACAATTACACATACAATCATTGCAATCTAAATGATTATTTTTTTTACAGAATTCTGATAGTCCTTTATTGCTCATGGATATTTCGAATATTGATTTCAATATTTACTTTGCTTTTTTAAAATACTTTAATTATATTTATGAGAATAACTCTACTTAAATTTATCGCATCAAATTCAAATAGGGTATTCATAACTAAAATTTTATATCTGTGCCGGGGTCGCCTAGCTTGGAAGGGCGCAAGCCTGGAAATACGTCTATTTGGTTAAAAGATAGCTTGTGACCGTAATGGTCTCGAGGGTTCAAATCCCTCTCCCGGCGCCATCTTTTCAAGGTTTGAAGATTAGAATAACAAATGATCAAAAAACATTATATGTAAATATAACCTAAATTCAGTCATCTTTGCATAAATGGGAACGTATTGAATTTAAAACTTTTCAAAGTGATTTGAAAGTTATAATAAGTTTATTTTTTAAAGTAAGGATATCTGTATGTTTCAAATTTCATTTAAATCGACACCTATAAAAATATTAAATAAACATGACTTCCACAGATTCTTAACACTGAATATTTTGATTTTTAATAATGATAAACTTGACAGAATCCTTTTTGTGTTATCACCTAATTTATTGGCATAAATAATTTATACATAAAGACAACGCATTTTTAAAGATGCTTATCATAATATCTGAGGAAAGTAAATTTGAATGACAGACCTACTATAACGAAAAGAGATTATTAAATTAATTTAAGGCAAAACATGTAATTGCATTAACAATTAATAAATATCAAGAAATAATTTCCATCCAAAAAAAAAAACAATACGAATAATGGTTTACAATAAATTGAATAGGTATATTATCTGGTTTTATATGATTTTTTGTGATATTCTCAAGGAACTCGAAAGTAAAATTTGGATACATCAGGTTCGATTTTAAATGATTCTAAAAGATACTTGCAAACTGTACAAAATCAACTTTTCAAAGGTGTGATTGTATTTAATATATCTTCGTATCCAATTCACCTAATTTTTCATTATTCATATTCTTATAGTTATTACATTCAACCAAATATTTTAGAGTGATGAATAATTCATGTACTATCGTCTCTTTATTGGAATTTATAAATACCTCTGTCTATTCCATATTGGTTTTTTATCTTTTCTAGAATTTACAATATTAATTGCTACATAACATATTTTAACATAATATTGATTCTTGCATGAATAATTAATCCAAATTAGGTCAAAAACAAATATATCATAATTTAACATATCTATTACTGATTGTTGCATGACAGGACAAAAGAAAGGCTGGCTTACAGTGCAAATTCGGGAACAAGTCAAGAACAATCTTTTGGAGATTTACAATAATGATAAAAAAAGACCAGAAAATC
>CAZHFI010000035.1:10415-14081 GCA_964531845.1 uncultured Nitrososphaeraceae archaeon | reverse complement strand
GACTTGATATTGGATTTAAACATGTGTTTGTTGACCATTACAAATATCTTAAAATCATGTATAATCATTGGTTCGGAAATGGTTGCAATAAATCTTTTAACTATTAGTTCAAATATTTGAAGAGATTTTTTTTCCAAGTTCGGTATAGGCAATACATTTCCAGTAGGATATATTGCAGGATGAGCAGCATCTTGCTTTCTACCTTTAGTTACAACAAATACATTTTTGTTTAATATTTTTTCAATAACTGATGGATCAATTATATTACTTTTTTTCAAGTCAATAAGAATGGTTTTAAAGTCTAAATCACTGGGATACTTCTGGCTTTGTGTTCTTGGGTAGGAAATAAGTCCTGATAGATAAAGTTTTTCACATATATCCAAAGTTTCCTTTGGACCATAACCAAAAATTCTAAATCCCTCAGTCTGCAATTCTCTCAAATTAAAAGGATAGACTTTTTTAAAATTCTCTCTCTTTTCTATTCTTTCGATTATTCCTTTTTTGTTTCTACATTCTTTTAATATTTTTGACGCCTCTTTTTTATTTAATTTTTCAATCTCGTATGTTGCATTTATTGTCAGTGATTTATCTTTTTGAAGCTGCAAAATAATTTTCCAATAAGGGTCTGGAATATGATTGCTAATTGCAAATTCTTTTTTGACAACAAAAGATAAAGTAGGAGTTTGTACTCTACCAATGGATACTATTGTTCTTTCATTATTTTTTCTATCATTATTAAAATAAGAATGTATTATTTTTGATAAATTGATCCCGTAGATAAAATCAGCTAGATGTCTTACCCCGCCTGATTCTGCCAGATTTTTATTTGGTTTTAATAAATTCGTATGATAGAAAGATGTAGTTATTTCTTGTTTTGTTAATGACGAATACTTGGCTCTCAATGAATTTTCGTATTTACCTCCGCAGGCATAATGTAACACATTGTATCCAATTAGTTCACCTTCTTGGTCATAATCACATGCATGGATAAATTGCTCCGCTTTTTTAGAAAATAATTTAATTAGATTAATAATTTTTATAGATCGAATGTTTTTCTGATTTGGATACCATCGAGGATCAAATATAGGAAATGTTTGATTAAAAGATTTAGAGTCTAGATCATAAAGATGGCCATTTGAAAAAAATATTAGATAATTATCATTGTTTATATTTTTTGCAAAAAAAAATTTCCCTTTTTTAAAAGTTATTTCTTGAAAACCATTTTCTCCCAAGAACATTGCTATTTTCTTTGCTGAACTGTATTTTTCTGAAATAACGATTGTATATTTGAGATTTGAAAGTTTTTTTACTATATCCGTTACCATATTGTTTTTGGGAAATTTCATCTACTTTTACTAACAAACATCAGAAAAGATATAAACTGTTTTAAGTGAAAGGACAATATGAAGATAACAGTTACTGCCATAAAAGCAGATATTGGTGGCATTGGAGGGCATACATGTCCTAGTACTGAATTATTACAAACCGTAAAAGATTATGTAACAAGACAGGGTAAGGATTTATTGATCGACTACTATGTTGGCTATACTGGCGACGATATTCATATAATAATGACACATAAATTGGGTAAGGATCACGAAAGTATCCATAAGTTAGCTTGGGATGCATTTACCGAGGGAACCAGAGTTGCCAAAGAACAGGGACTTTATGGTGCTGGTCAAGATTTACTTAAAGATTCTTTTTCTGGCAATGTAAAAGGTATGGGTCCTGGTGTAGCTGAAATAGAAATGGAAGAGCGTCCAAGTGAAGTTTTTTGTATCTTTGCTGCAGATAAAACTGAACCTGGTGCATTTAACTTTCCATTTTGGAGAATGTTTGTAGATGCAGGTAGTAATACTGGTTTATTAATTAATGAGAATCTTGCAGCAGGTGTCATTTTTAAGGTAATGGATGTTATGGAAGGTAAAGTAGCAGACCTAAAAATGTGGAACGATAAGCCAGAATTAGAAGCGGCGTTGATGTATCCAGGACGATATGTAGTACATTCTGTTTATTCACATGATAACGAACAGATCGTTTCATCTTCTACTGATAGATTACACAATATTGCAGGTACATATGTAGGAAAAGACGACCCAATTGCAATTGTTAGAACACAAAAAAATTTTCCTGCAACAGAAGAAGCAGGAAGTGCCTTTAATGATCCCCATTTTGTAGCTGGAAATACTCGTGGTAGTCATCATATGCCACTTATGCCAGTTAAATTAAATTCGGCAGCAAGTCTTAACTATTCGATACCAATAGTTTCTTGTTTGCTGTTTAGTATGCATAATGGTAAATTAACAGGTCCTCATGATGGATTTGGTACTGCCGATTGGGATTACCAAAGAGAAAAAGCTTCTGAAAGAGCGATGATAATGCGGAACCAAGGATTTATTCATCCCGCAACACTGATACCTGAAGAACTAGAATACAATAAAGGTTACGAAGCAAGAATATCAAAATTAACAGAAAAATTCAAAGACAACACGTAATCCTATTTCTTCGTTAATGATGCACATTGAAAGGATTAATCATTATAAATTTTAAGAATTATCTTGAAATTTCGGGACCTAAATCACTTCAGTTGTCTTACATTGCACAAGAAGTTGCAAAAGAATTTAATATTTCGATTTTTATATCTCCACCCAATCCTTCTATATCACAGATTTGTAATAGTATAAGTATTCCTGTTATTTGTCAACATCTTGATAATGTACAATTAGGTGCTTCTACAGGATTCTTTATTCCAGAGATAGCAAAATCATTTGGTGCTCATGGCTCTTTAATTAATCATAGTGAACATAGAATAGACTCTTCTGATATAGAGGGTCTTGTAAAAAGATTAAAAAAATTGGATATGAAATCTATTGTTTGTGCTCGAAGTTCAGACGAAATAGGTAACTTTGCAAAATTTGCTCCCGAATATATAGCAATAGAGCCTCCTGAACTTATAGGGTCTGGAAAATCTGTCTCAATGGAAGACCCAGATATAATAATAAGATCGGTTAAAGAAGTGCAGAAGTATTCAAATTATTCGAAATTGATCTGTGGAGCTGGGATTACTACCAAAGACGATGTTAAGAAGGCCATGGAACTGGGCGCCACTGGAATACTAGTTGCAAGTGGTATTGTTAAATCCACTTCTTGGAAAGATAAACTGGACGAACTTGTAGAAGGTTTTCTATAATTATAATAGATTGCTATAATTAAGTTCCCACTCTTTTCATTTTTGAGCCGCAACGCGGGCATGAAGGCTGGTTATGCTTGGTTCCACAGTTCATGCAGTAATAATTTACCGAATTATTTGCCCCAAACATGGTCTGTCCTGATAACCCATATTTTCTCATTGCTCTATTACGCATATAAAAACTCAAGAGGATAAATATGACAATAATTATAGGTATAGAAATGAATGGATTTTGAATATAATATGATATTAAGAAACTAATCCCTAAAGAAATACCTATCCACATGAACTGTTGCATTAGAAAATTCTTGTTGTTATTTATGTCACTCATTATATTATTAATTATATTTTATTTTAACCTATTCAAATAAAAAGTTTTGTTTTGAGATTTATACCATCACATTTAAATTATCTAATCAAGAACTACAAACTACATCGACCAAACCGAAGGGGAACAATTGTTCAGGGAATGTAAA
>CAZHFI010000035.1:0-10315 GCA_964531845.1 uncultured Nitrososphaeraceae archaeon | reverse complement strand
AACTACAAACTACATCGACCAAACCGAAGGGGAACAATTGTTCAGGGAATGTAAAGCATCCCTGAACAAATTTACATTATAATTTTAAAAAGAATAATACCTTATCAAAGCAATCTAATCTTTATTTTAATAAAGATAATGTTTTTACAGTTTTTTTAAAAAATGTTAGTAGATATTATAATAAGAGTATTATTTTTTTGAAAAAGTTTTATTGTAATTGTTAAAAATAATCAAAACACATAACTATAAAGGCAAGCTATTCTAATTACTCTTGGAATAGAGTTGTCTGAGGAAAAAAATAGCAAGAAAAGTCAAACGAAAAGTACAGGGGTATTAAAAAGGGTGGAGGCAGTAATCAGAGCAGAAAAAACAAATGAGGTTATTGCTGCATTAAAAAAAATAGACTGTCCAGCAACATTCTATGATTCAAAAGGTATTGGTACTGGAGAAAAGTTTTCAATAAGATATGGCAGAGGAGCAGGTCTTGCGCCAATGGTATATTCTGATAGACGAACAGTAACAACAATTGTTGCCGAAAATAAAGTCGATCAAGTCGTGAGTGTAATAAAAGAAACGGCAAAAGTCAATAAAAGTGGCGGAGCTGGAGGAATTATAGTAATTTCTGCGGTAGAAGATTTACAAAATATCTAAATACATTTCATGCCTTATTTTCTTACCTTATTTTTTATTTTTTTATGATACTCCAATTAATTTCTAATTAGTCTTTATGTTTTTATCAATAGATTTTATGAATTCATTGAAATTCCTCTCTGGAATTACTGCGCCACATGCTTTTTCATGCCCACCCCCGCTACCAGAATATTGTGCAGCCATTTGATTTACCAAACGTCCAAGATGTGTCTTACAATTTTGTGATCCTCTGATGGATATAATAAAAGAATTTATTTCTTCTTTGAATTTAAATGCCATCGCAACATCTTTTTCAGAGATTCCCAGTACGAAATTCACTATCGTGCTTGAAGATAATTCAAGTGTATTTTGAACGTATGCCAAATTATGTGTTATTTTTATACTGTCTTGTATACTTTTAGCTCCGTCCCATACTTTTTTTGCAAATTGGTTTGCCATACTAAATCCCTCGTCTATTTCATGCGTATATTTTAAATCAGATAATTTCGTGACTAATTCATTTAAAAACAATTCATCGTGTTGATTGGCCGATATAATATAGGATAACGCAGTGGATTCCAGCATCAAGAATTGTCTATCAAATTTGGAAATGATTTGTTTTGCTAAAGGTTTATTTTCCATATAATCAGTTAATGCACCTGCAGCTGGTAAAAAAGAAGATAACGGTTTCATTTTTTTCCTGTATTTATTATAAATCTGTACACTTGTGCATTCCTCGATAGAATGAATCATTTTTGCTCCAATTTTAGTTATATTATCTTTTGTTTCCTCCGAAAGATCATGATGGTCTATGTAAATTACTTTGTATCCTTTTTTAATGAATTGAGAAAGAAAGTCGATGAATTTACTTTCGTTTTTTTTATTTAGGCCAAGGTCGCATATAAATATTCGATTGATTCCTTTTTGACTTTCAGGTAATTCTTTAATAAGATTTTTTAACTTACTTATCATATTCGCATAATCTACTAACATTATTCTTGTCTTTTTAAAAATAGATCCGATAAGAGCTGCAGAAGCTATCCCATCTACATCTTCTTTATGAGATATGCAAACAGTCAATGACATGTGTTTATACTGCTTTATATTGTGTTATTTATTTCGTTCCAATATTATTGAGATTCAAATCTTAATCCTATTTGCAAATGATATTTACAAAAATGTAAAAGAATGGTTAACTCTTGAGATAAAATTTTCAATATTTCATGATGTATTGATTCATTAACTTTTGATTTAATTTAGATTCAATTTTAAATTATTTTTAGATATATTTCTCCCTTTCCGTCAGAATAATCTGTCCAAATTAGGAATAGATGTCCGTTGCTTAAAATAGTTATGGGCTTTACAGAATTTCCTGAATTTGCGCTTAGATTTACCGGTTCGCTAAACGATTTGCCAAAATTATTACTTGTTATCATAAATATGTCATTGTTATTTTGACTTATCCCACTAAATTTATCAGACCAGATGATGTATAAAGTATTGTTGTTAACTAATATTTGAGGAGAATTAGCATAATCACCAATATATCTAGTTATTACCTTGCTAGTAGTAACATTTTCTCCGTTGTTTGTTATAGTTCTAAACCGTAGGTCCCATTGATCTGCAGCTTTTAGTTGCTTTATGTTACTTCTCCATACCACCGATAAATTGTCTGCAATCGGAACCATGCTAACATCCCTAGAATCATCAATTCCTCTTGAAATTGGTTTAATGTTTGAAAAATTTAATCCATTATTATTACTTGTTTTGTATAAAATGTCGTGGTCTTTACCAATATTTGATAATCCACCAACATCGTTTTCCCATGTTACAAATAATATATTTTTCAAAAAAGTTATTTTGGGATTGGATAAATCTGTATTTGTTCTTGTAACAACCTTGGTATTTTGGAAAGTATTTCCATTATCTTTACTTAGTTTGTATAGAATTTCGGAATTTGTTAAATTTCCGTTTTTGTCCATTAATTTATCCAACCAAACCACGTTTATACCATTGTGATTTACATACATAGTTGGATCAGAAGAGCCAGGAAAACCTCTTTTACTCAAAAATTTTGAGATATTGAAATTCTGGCCACCGTCTAAACTAGCTTTAAACCGTATGCCTTCATTTAAAGGAGTTTTATCATCCCATAGAACAAAAAATTTGTTTTTTTCTGCATAGTCAGAAACATTAAACACAGTACCATTAAGATTATTACTGATATTTTTAAGAGGACTAAATGTATATCCACCGTCATTACTTGTTCTTACATAAACATCTCCATTTCCAGATGTATAATCAATCCACGATACCAGTACATAATTTTCAGACACACTAATTTGTGGTAATACAGAACTACCATTAGTTACACTTAGATTTTCAGTACTTCCAAAAGTTGTTCCATTATCCGCACTTCGCTTGAAAAAAATTTCGTTATTTCCAAGTGTGTCATCATTCCAAACTATGTAAACGTTGTTTTTATATGATGCTATTTCTGGATTAGATGAATTTCCGTCATCATTACTTAGATTTATAATATTCTTATCCAAATTTACAGAGTATGATTGAGAGACACATAAACCTATTACAAAAAAGCATAATATTATGAATAAAAAATTAAAGAATATATGAACATTCATTACTGTCATAAATAGAAATAAACTAATAAATATTTGGATTAGTATTTTCGTTATTTATAAAAATAGACTTTTTCTACTTAGCTCTTGCTTTAGTGGTAGTCAAATCTTCAATTTTTTTGTTAATATCTAAAGTCACTTTTAATAAGTCTTGGTCCCATCCCATATTTCTTATAAACAATGATAGCGCTTGAGTATCTTTTGGTAGACACATTCCGTCAAATGGTTTTCCTGGAACAGTACCATATTTTCCGATTCTTTTGTCTAATGATACTGCATGTCCTACTTTCTTATCATCTAATCCCATCTGCTTGCATATCATACCGATTTCATTAAAGAATGATATTTTTAATGATAAGAAACAATTTGAGGTGTATTTTATCATCTCGGCTTCTTCAAAATTTGCAACAATTATGTTTTCAGTAAGAGGCTCATATAATTTTTGTAAAGGTTTGGAACTATCCTTTACGTCTTCTCCAATTATAACCCTATCAGGTATAAAGAAATCGTCCAATGCAGTAGTTTCTCGTAAGAATTCTGGATTATAACAAATGTTATAGTCCTTTCCTCTTCTTAAAAGACAATTTTTTTCCATAAAGTCTACTATCAATTTTTTCATGGTTCCAGGTAGCATTGTACTCCTAAATACGATCAAGGGACGCTTCGTAATGGAATTCATAGCATCTGTTATAGCATAAAGAGCAGATTTCACCTGAGAAATATCCTGCGTACCGTCAGATAATGTTGGTGTGTTTACGCATACAAATACAATATCTTTATTGCTGATTGCCATTTTTGTACTTTCGGCAGTTTTATAACCCTCGGATTTTAGAGATTCCATGCGTTTCTTGGAAATATCATAGAAGGTAACATCATTTCCAAGTTTATGAAATCCTTTTCCAGTTGCTGTTCCTACAACACCTGAACCAATTATTGCTAATTTTGCCATATTTTCAATTCATCCTTAAATTATTTCTAACAAAGAATGTTAAAAATGGTATATATACGCTACTGTTCCATTTTATTTTACAAGATTTAGATAGATTTGCTCAAATATTTTTATAGTATAATAATATATAATAATTATAAAGTAGAAAGATGATAAAAGAAACTAGTCTTTTTTTATTAAAGATTTATAGTAAAACTATATGTTATATACTCATTCAATGATATCTAGGAATAAATTATGTATGATCTGATTTTAGTTGGTATTATTTTTTTAGCTATAATATTTTTGGCTTATTCCATATTTTTATTGAATCAGGAAAATATTCCATTTAATAAAATTGTTCCACCTAAATTGAACTCATATTTTTTATCTTTTATTGACTTTCTCGGAAATTCATTGATGATTTTATTTCAATATGCATGGTTGTATATCCCGTTAGGTATAATAGGAATCTGGAGGTGGACTGTGTGGACTATCAAAAAGATCTGTTCTTTATATTATAAACCGATAGATAAATCTCCAACTTTGGGCCTTAAATTCAGTATTATTACTCCAGTATATAATGAAAATCCTGAAATTTTTAAAAAGGCTGTCGAATCTTGGATGCTAAATAACCCAAACGAGATTATTGCCGTAATTGATAGTAGAGAAGAAAAGTGTCAAGAAGTGTTTAAACAAATTGCGAAAGACAATTCGTTACTTAAAATGATGGTAATAAACAAACCTGGAAAACGTCCTGCTTTGGCTGAAGGAATTAAAGCTTCCAAATATGAAATTATAGCATTGGTTGACAGTGATACTATTTGGGACAAAGACAATCGAGATTATGTTTTGTCTCCATTCCGTGATAAAACAATTGGTGGTGTTACAACCAGACAACATCCAATTGAACGTAAAACAATATGGCAAAAAATTACAGACATATTTTGGGATATGCGTAACTATTATGATCTTCCTGCACAGACAGCCATGGGAAAGTCATTATCTTGCCTATCGGGAAGAACATCCCTTTATAGACGTGACATTATTGCATCAAAAATAGATGAATTTTTAAATGAATACATCTTAGGTAAAAAAAAGGAATCTGGCGAAGATAAGTGTTTGACAAGGCTGGTACAAAAAGCAGGATGGAAGACTTATTATCAAATTAATGCTGTGATATATTCCTATGCAGCAGAAGATTTCAAAACATTTTGGAGTCAAAGAATAAGATGGTCAAGGAATAGTCATAACTCAGATCTCCTTAGCTTATGGGAAGGTTGGGCTTGGAAGAGACCTTATTTATCATTTCACATGGTAGACCGTTTTATTTCTATTTTCACACTATTTTTTGGTCCAATCTTTTTTTCGTTATCATTATTTTATAATCATTATAATATTGCTCTATCCATACTATGTTTGTGGATATTTGGAAGGGGATTAAAGATATTTCCTCATTTGCGAAGACATCCTAAGGATATAATTTTGCTTCCGCTTTATATTGTAATCAATTTCATGGTTGCCATGATAAAGTTATATGCGTTAGTAACAATAAGGGATCAGAAATGGATACGTAGTGATCATGCCACCAAAAAACCATTTACTAAAAAAATAAAAGATATAATACTTACGAGTGAAATTATAAGTTCCTTGGTGATATTTGTTATTGCCGTATTGAGATAAGATTAGATATATAATGCATATATGAGATGACAGGATAGCTTTTATATTTGAAATTTAATTTATAATGGATGGGCAGGGTAGAGAAAGGAGTCAACTGTAGTGTGCTCAATTGTGATCAATCTGCAGAAAGATCGATAAGTGAAAGCAAAGCCAAGCTTGCAACAGATTTAGAATTTTCTTTTTTGAATAAACGTGTTTATTTATGTAGAAATCATTACAAAGAGTGGAAAAAAGAATCCAAAGATGACCGTGAAACAGAACGGGCTAGATGGAATTAATCTCAATTAAATTAAAAACTTAAAATTTTGGATGAAAATGCGTCTACTACTTTTGCATTCTGATTATATTGAATATATACCCATAAAAAAAGAACTGACTATTGCTGAAAACAAAGTCGAGAAAACGAAAATTCGATTGGAAGATTTAGTTGTAGCATTTATTTCCATTGAACAAAATGATGATGAGAAAACTATTCAATCATGCATTCCAGAATTAAAGAAATATTTGGATCAAATAGACGAAAATCACATTCTATTATATCCCTACTCACATTTAAGTTCAAGCCTTGCAAAGCCTGAAATCGCACTAAATCTACTAAAAAAATTAGAAGAATTAGCTAAAAACAAGATAAAGAACGTTGCAACGGCTCCCTTTGGATGGACCAAATCATTTACGATAAAAGTAAAAGGACATCCCTTAGCTGAAAACTTCAGGATTTTTGATAATGCAAGTGACGATATAAAGTCAGAAAAAGCACCATCACAATACAACTCACATTCCTCTACTCATGAGTCATATGCGCTCAATCTTGAAGAAACTCAAAGGTCTTCATGGTATATTTTAAATCCAGAGGGAGACCTTATACCTGTAAATTCATTTAAATTTGCAAACAACAGCTCCTTTGAAAAATTTGTAAATTATGAAACACAAAAAAATCGAAAAGTGGATGAACAACCACCACATGTCAAGTTAATGAAGAAGTTGGCAATTGCTGATTACGAGCCTGCTTCTGATGCTGGAAATATGAGATTCTATCCCAAGGGACGTTTGATGAAATCATTGATAGAGCAATACGTCACTAGAAAAGTCATGGAATATGGAGGAATAGAAGTAGAAACACCCATTATGTATGATTCTAATCATCCGTCAATGGCAAGTTATTTTAATCGATTTCCAGCTAGACAATACAACATTATTTCTGACAACAAAGAATTGTTTTTAAGATTTGCTGCTTGCTTTGGACAATTTCTTATGGCAAGGGATTTTCAAACTTCGTACAAGAATATGCCACTTAAACTATACGAATTAACGAGATATAGTTTCAGACGTGAAAAAAGCGGAGAACTGGTGGGATTGAGGAGATTAAGAGCTTTTAGTATGCCTGATTGTCATGCGTTTTGTTCAGACATGGAACAAGCAAAAACAGAATTCCTGCAAAGATTTGATCTTTCGATTGATGTTATAACGGATTTAGGATTCTCAATTTCTAACGATATTGAAATGGCAATTAGATTCACTGAAGAGTTTTATGATAAAAATAAGGAATTTATTAATAAACTTGTTTCAAAGTTTAATAAACCTATACTAGTCGAAATGTGGAAGGAAAAATTCTTTTACTTTGTTCTTAAATGGGAATTTAATTTTGTAGATAATCTTGGAAAGGCTGCAGCGTTATCAACTGATCAAATTGACGTAGAAAATGGAAAAAGATACGAAATAGAGTTTGTAAATGAACATGGTATCAAAAATAATCCGATCATATTGCATAATTCCCCTAGCGGTGCAATAGAACGTGTAATCTATGCACTTTTAGAGAAATCAGCAAAGATATTAAAATCTGGAGGACATCCTTCCTTACCATTATGGTTGACACATAGTCAATTGAGAATCATTCCAGTAAAAGATGAATTTCTTTTATATTGTATCGACATTGCTAAGAAATTTCATACTAATCACATCCGTGCAGACATCGATGATAGGACAGAGTCGGTAGGCAAACGGATACGTGAGGCAGAAATAGAATGGACACCATATATTTTGGTAGTCGGTGAAAAGGAAGTATCACAAAATTGCCTAAATGTTAGGTCAAGAGAGGAAGGAAAGCAATTTCAGATGTCTTTAGAGGATTTGATAGTAGAAATTAAACAAAAAATAGGGGATAAACCATATTTACCACTTAATCTTCCGTACCTTATTTCAAAACGACCCTTGATAATGGTATGAGTATTATAGTATTCTTTTATTTTTGTGTCTCCAAAATTTCTAAAATATCTTTGGCTTCAAACTCTGCATATTTAATTCTAATGTGGTTATCATCAGGCAGGAATTATTTACCATAAACTTCGTTATATGCATTCTTTACGATATCAAAATATGGTGTAGTTACAATTTCATCCGTCGAGGTATCAATAAGGTTATAATTTTGTACTCTATGGGTTTCTGGTCTCCATTGCCAAAATGCTGCACCCCATATTTCAAGTTCTTTAAACTTTTTAACCATAGAATTTGCTTCCGTTTGGTTGATATCACTTAATTGTTCATTGATTACGGTACTAACATCTCCTTCTTCGCTAATTATTTTTTCTCTTTTTATATTATTCCATTCACCGATATAGAGAGGAACGTTTGCTGATCGTGCAGTATTTTTAAACAAATCCAACCTTTCAGATTGATACGAATTTTCCTGTGGTAATCCATAAGCACTTATTTTAAAAACAACATTTTCTCTATTAGTTGGTGCCATTTTCACCAAGTTCTCCACATTTAGTTCAATATCACTTTTGAGGTCTATTGGAATGTTCATACTATAAGCCAGAGTTTTATTTGTGACTTCTCTTAATTTGTTTACCAAGAAATTGTTAAAAACGCCAATCTTTTCCCATTGACTCTTATCATGTACCTGTGGTTCGCTGAGTATTTCATAGCCGATTGTGCTTGTATGATTATTTGTTATACTAACAATGAGTTTCAGGAAATCAGAAAGCATGGTCCATCCATCATTTCCATTCGGATCTTTAATTTTTCTATCCCACCAACTTGTCCACCATGCCTTTGCTGCAGGATATTTTGTTCCACCACCACCACTATAAAAATAAGAGGAATTTCCTTCAAAAAGCATTAAAGGAAAACCTGTACCTCTTTGTGGATTTAAATATGAAGAAGTATGAAACTGATGGTTGTCATACAGTACTTTAATTCCCGATTTGTCAGCCGCGTTTGCTACAGTTTTGATTTCATTTATAAATTCTGTAGGATTTTTAATATACGACTCCCAAAATATTAGAAAACGTATATGATTCATTCCTGCTTCTGACAATATTTTAAAACTGTCGGTAAAATAATTAGGAGGAAGTGTATCTGATAAATTTCTAGCTTCAGGAAACCGTGTATAATATCCACTAAGATTTACTCCCAAATAGGGCTTATCATCTTTAAGTAATTGAGATATTGAGATATTAAACATACTTCCAGTAAATATTAAACTCAAAACTAATACTCCAAATAAACTAAAAAGTAACATTTTATTCATGTACAATTTTTTTGCCTATCTTCATATTAATTTTTTTATTTTGTAAATAAAAGTTCTATAAATTTCTTATATAAAAAAAGGAGATTGCTATTTCAATTTATATTGATCATGTTTTTTACTTTGTTCGTTGATCCATTATTTTTCATTATTAATGATTTTGTTATTATTTATTATTAATTTATATACTAATGATGTCATCGCGATGGATGAAAATTTAAGAAATGCAAAAAATAATACTATAACTAATTTTCTCTCACTTTCAAAAAGTACCGAACCTTGTATTATATATGATAACAATACAAGAACCATCACAATTTGTAACGGAAAAGTAAATCTTGAGCAAATTTTTAATACTTTGAATAATCCCAAAATTCTTGAAAAAAATGCCGAGAAAACTTGGATATTAAATTCAAATATTTTGGTGCAAAATAATGCATCTTTCTATATAAATAATACTGACTGCAAATGGTTAAAAATTAATTTGAGTAGTGGTACAGGTTACTTTATAAAATCATTTGGTAATCTGCTAATAAATAATACCAAAATAACTTCTTGGTACTCTATCATTAATAATTTTCCATATGACGGGCCTAATTTAGTTAAAAGAGGAATCATTCATATTATTTCAGAAGGTAAAGATAGAGTAGTAATTTTTAATTCAACTCTAAGTCATTTAGGTTCTGGATTAAGCGATAATTCATCGGGATTGTATGTATTTTCAAAAAACAAATTTTTAATAGAAAATAATACCATGACTAATAATTATGATGGAATTTATTTTTCCAATTTAGTGAATAATAATGTTTTTGAAAATAATAAAATATATGATAATTACAGGTACGGAATTCTGGTCTCTAAAATAAAAAATTTGAATATTAATAACAATAACATTTTTAATAATTATGA